>VBCY01000234.1:0-2525 GCA_005882995.1 Betaproteobacteria bacterium | reverse complement strand
CCGGGCGAGCCAGCCCGCGTCATAGATCGCGCGATTGCCGAACATCTCGAAATACTGCGTCTTGTGCCGCTCGGGCGCTTTCGGGCTATTGAACGTGTAGACGAGGCTGGTGCCCTCGATAGGCGTCTGCACCACGCCGTTGACGCTCCTGGGCTGCGGTAGACCGGCGGCCTGAAGGATCGTGGGCGCGATGTCGATGACGTGCGAGAACTGGCTGCGCAAGCCGCCCTTGTCCTTGATGCCCTTCGGCCAGCGAATGACCGTCCCGTTGCGCGTGCCGCCGAAGTCGGACGCCACCTGCTTGGTCCACGTGAACGGCGTGTCGAAGGCCACCGCCCAACCGGCCGCCATGTGCGGAAAGGTTTCCGGACCACCCCACTTGTCGATCAACGGGATCAGATCCTCCACCTTCTCCGCGACGCCGTTGAAGTACGTCATCTCGTTGTACATGCCGACGAAGCCGCCCTCGGCGCTGGTGCCGTTGTCGCCGGCGATGTAGATGAACAACGTGTTGTCGAGCTCGCCGATCTCTTCCAACGCCTTCACGAACCGCCCGATCTCGTAATCTGTTTGCTCGAGGAATCCCGCGAACACTTCGGCCTGCCGCGCGAACAGACGCCGATCTGGTACGGGCAGCTTTTTCTGGCGCTCGAGCGTCTCATTCCGAACAACGTCCCAACCCTTGTCGTACTGACCCTTGTACTTGTCTGCCCACTCCTTGGGCACGTGGTGCGGCGCATGGACCGCCCCGGTCGCGAAGTAGACGAAGAAGGGCTTGTCCGGTGTCATCGACTGCTGGGCCTTCACCCAGTTGATGGCCTGGTTGGTCATGTCGACGGTGAAGTGATAGTCCTTCATCTTTGGCGGATCGACTTTGATCACACCATCGTAGATGAGCGGATACCACTGGTCGGTCTCACCACCGATGAACCCGTAGAACTTGTCGAAGCCCTGGTGGGTAGGCCAGCGGTCGAACGGCCCCGACACGCTGGTCTCCCAGGCGGCGGTTTCGTGCCACTTGCCGAAGGCCGCGGTGCTGTAACCGTTAAGTCGCAGCATTTCGGCCAGCGGCGCCACGCTGTTCGGGATCTGCCCGGTGTTCCCCGGGAAAGCCGTCGAGCTCTCCATGATCGAGCCGGCATTGGCGGTGTGGTGGTTCCGGCCGGACTTGAGCGCGACGCGTGTCGGCGAGCACAGCGCCGTGGTGTGGAAGTTGTTGAAGCGCAGACCCGAGTCGGCGAGCTGATCCAGCGTCGGCGTGCGTATCGGGCCGCCAAACGTGCTGGGCCCGCCGAAGCCGATGTCGTCGATCAGCACGATGACGACATTGGGTGCGCCCTTGGGCGCCTTGACCTCGAACCGCGCCGGTGGCTTAGTCTTGCGCGCGTCGAGCTCGCTATAGGTCGGTCGTTTGGGCTCCGCGATCGGCAGCACCGTCCGATCGAGCTTGTCCTGCGCGGAAACCGCAGTTGCGGCAATGGTCAGCGCGAAGCCGAGAATTCCAAAGGCTGTCACTCGATTCAATTGCTTCTCCTTCGTGAAACGTTATGTCCACGTCTAGCGTCGATTGTGTTGCGACCTTCACCGATCCCATCGAACGCGGTCAATGCGAGGACACTTCCCATGGCTTGTTCCTCTGCGATGTCCGATACGGGCGGCTACGCGCGCTTACCTCATTTCTTCGATCTCACCGGGCCGCCAAGTCTTGTCGAACCACGGCTCGAGATCTTTTCGCCGCGATCGGACTTTCCGACAAGCATGGGAACGCAGCGCCTTCGGGTTGGGATGAGCGGCCGTCTATTTGACGGAATAAACTTCGCCGACGACCACGCCGCGCCGCGCAGACCCGCACCCGGATGCATGGCGTTTCCCTTGCTTTGATTCATGACGTGCTGCCCGCAGGGATTCCATTTGCCGACGGCCTCGTCGCGACGTAGTAGCGCCAGAAGAGCACCGCAAAAACGATGTCACCAGCGGCAAGTGCAGGCATAGGCCATGGAATGGCCCCGATCAACCACCAGCCGTAGACGATGACAACGACATAGGTTTTCAGGATCAACCCGAGCGGGATGTACGCGCGGTAGCGCACCGGATCGCGCGCGATCATCGCGTAGGCGCCGCCGAAGATGACGATCAAGCCCCCAATCAGCTGAACGAACAGGGCGGCCGTCGCGTTAGTGACCTCCAGACCCAACAGGGCGGCCGCGGGCTTGGTCGCAACAAAGAGAGGAAGGCCCGCGATCCAGTTGAAGCAGGCTGCGACCAGGAACAGGCCGCGGTGAGCGTTCGGTGCCATCGATGATCGCCTTTGAGATAGGTTGGCTCAGTTTAGAAAGTCCGGGCGTTGGTAGGCCGGATTCGGATGCTTGTAGTAGCCTTCTCCGGTCTTCACGCCCAGCTTGTTTTTGTCGACGAAGTGCACCTTCAGGTAGGCCGCATTCTTCTTGAGTTGCTCGTCGTTTTTGACCTCTCCCCAGTAAGACGCAACGTTGTACGCGGTCTCCAGTCCGATCATGTCAAGAAAG
>VBCY01000026.1 GCA_005882995.1 Betaproteobacteria bacterium | reverse complement strand
TGCCGAGGCTCGTCGTCGTGCTTACGAGGTCGGCGGGATAGCCGCCGGCGGGATTGAACGTCTTGAACGAGTTCGCGGTCGAGCGGTACACGTAGTCGACGCGCGTCGCGATAGAGCAGTCGGCATCGAGCGCTGGGCCGAGCCGCTGTGTCGTCGAACCGGGCACGAGGGCGTTCTGCGTCATGCAGTAATACGGCGTTTCATGCGGACCCGACAACACGGGGCCGGTGATCGGATGATTGGTGATCTGCAGGCTCACGTCCCCTGCGGGGGCCTTAGTCCTGACGCGCAGCGTGTTGTTACCGATGCTCAATCCGGACACGAGACCCATCCACGTGTTCGGTGACGTCCCCGTTCGGAATTGCCCGCTCACATCGTTGTCGTTCAAAGTCACCCATAGCGGCAGGAGCTGTCCCGCAGGATAGTCGATTCTGACGAGCACATCGCCTCCAGTGACCAGGTCAGCACGAGTCGACAACGTGCTAATCGCAAGCGGCGCCGCGGCCACCACAAAACTCGCTATGAAGAAAGCTGCACATGCAACGAATACAGCAACCAGCTTCATCGTATCCTCCTCGCAAATTCCGCCTGTTTAGGAGAGGCTGCGCCCAGCCGAGAGTTTCCCGGACGGGCGCAACGCCTGACTTTGAGGGCTCAGCTGCTCACGCACACGTAGTTTGCAGCGTCGTCCTGCGACCCCGGCCCGATATATTTTGGCCAGGTCGGATACGCGCACACCGGGCGTGTCCGGCCTCGGTTGCCGCTATTGCCATCCACACTGATCGGAGTGGCTGGTGGGGCGACGCCGTTTTGTACCCAATTGTCGAGAATGTTGAGATTGTCCCAGTTGATCAGATATTTCCCGTTGCCGTGCGCGAGTCCGGGCACCATGTAGAACCGTATGAAGCTATTGGCTGCTGCCTGGCCCATGGTGGCGAGGATCGAGAGGTACAGGCGCTCATTGGCGTAAGGGCTGACGCTGGGGTCGTCGAGTCCTTGCATCAGTAATATCTTTCCGCCTTTCGCCCTGAACGTTGACAAGTCCGGGTTGGTCGCATCAATCGTGTTCGAGAGACTCACGATCCGATCCTGCCACACACCCGGATGGATCGCATCGAAATTGAGCAGGTTGAAATTCGGGTCGCGCGTGACGAAGTACTTAACGAATTGATCGGCACGAGCGACGTGATGCGCATTGATATTGTCGATCACGGGGTTCGTGTACGCCGCTTGCGAACCCAGCTCCATCGTAATTCCCTCCAGCGCGTTGTAACCGGTGTAGCTGGAGATGTTGTTCGCGAGAGCATACGCAAGCTGATATCCCTCGTGATAGACGCCGATGGTGCCGAGCTGTGCCTGAGTCAGGCAGTTTGGCGGGTATCCGGTTTCACCGTTCTGGCATGTAATCGCAGCGCGATACACCGGCGAAATGGCACGACACGTTGCCATATTACTCACCAAACCGTCTGCAATACCGTCGAGCGTATCGCATGCGGCCAGGGTGTCCGAAGAGATCTTGTTGACCATCGTCGGGGTAATCCAGCCCGCTGAATTGTTGTCGTAGACCGCGTGCGCGAGCACCGCACCCCACAAGCGCAAACCCATGAAATTCGCCGTGGGATAGTTCGACATGATTCCGTCGTAAGATTCCGGAAAGCGCATCGCAGCCGTTAACCCTTCCCGACCACCTGTTGAGCCGCCCGTCCAGTAGACGCGTCTGGGCGCGATTCCGTAGCGCTGCTGCGCAAGCGCGGCCATCGCATCGCGAGTCTTCTTCACGTGCATGTATGCGAAGTTATTGAGCGCTTCGTCGTTCACGGCGAACGAGGCATCGTTGGTGTCGGCCGCCGTGTGCCCGGAGTCTCCGGCATAAGTGATGTAACCGAGGGCCAGCGGTGTCGGGCCGGTCCTCAGGCCGAGGATGGTGTAGTGCAACGTGTCGGGAATGTTGCCGTCGTATCCCCCTCCTCCGAACTGCAGCGCTTTCTGGTTCCAGTTCGATGGCAGGTTCACCTGGAACTTGATGTCAGGCGCGGCCGTATCGACGGGCTTGATGCTGCCCATCACCTTGCAGTACTCGCTATTCGCATTGCCTGCATCGGTCGCTTGCACGAACGTCGCGGAGGTCACGACCGCGCCGTTCGTCGGTAACGAGAACTGCGAGGAAGCTATCTGCACTGTCGCGAGCGCCTCGCAAGCGGCTTGATTCGTCGGCTGGACGGGCAGCAGCGGCCGAACGCGCGCGACCGCGGCATCCACCATCGCCGCTCCGTCCTCCGCCAACAGCGTCCTGTCCCCTATCATCTGCTTCACAGCGACGGCGTAGCGAAAGTTGTAGTTGCCGATGCTGCCGTAGCGCTCTTCGACCGACAGGCGCGGATCACCGGTCGCGACGCGCTGAGCTTTTGTGACCGGGAAAGGAATGTACTGACCCGTGAGCGCGCAGTCCTCGTTGGCGGCGAACGGCGCACGGCGCAAGGCCCAGCCGGTGTAGGTCGCGATCGGCACCTGCACGTCCGGCGTGCGGATCCCGGAGATGCTGTTGCCGTCGCTGTCGGTTTTCGGAACGAGGATGGTGTACTCCTCGCCGGGAATCGGCATGTTTGGCAGTACGCTCATGCCGAGCTCGGCGACGGGGTTGTACCAGCCGGTGTAAGTGACGCCCGGGATGACGGGGAAGCCCAGTTCGGATTGAGGCAGCGAGTGCGCCAGCGTGCCGTCGTCCACGCGCGCATAGCGGCTCGTCGGAGGCGCGATGCCTGCAGTGACCCAGTCGTCGAGCGCGATGCCGAGCGCCCTCACATGCGGCGCCCATTGATTCGGATTGCCGGGTTGCTGGCAGGTGCCGCTCGGCGTTGTCGTGATGGAAGCCTGCGGCCCGTGCTGCGAGTTGCCGATCGTATAGACGCGCACGTTGGCCGGAAGCGCGATGTCGGTCGGCGTAACACCGTTACCCGGGCCATCGGTCGTGATCAGCGAAACCGGTTTCAGATACGGCTCGTTGCCGCTGTCGGTGTGCATGATCTTGGGGCAGGTATTGCTGGCCAGGCAGCGCTTGAGGAGGCCATCGCTCACGTGCGTGAACGGATTGGCGCGCACCTCGTAAGTGAACGGGAACACCATCTTGGCGCTCAAGTGGCGTTGATAGCTGCGGCCCGTCGCATTGGCATCGCCGAAGCGATCGTTCGAGGCGATAAAGTGCGACCCCGAAATGTGCGGGCTCAAGCCGTCGAAGACGATCTGCCCGTTCTCATCGGCGTTGAAACCCCAATACAAAAGGCCCTTGAGGTAGCGCCCGCTCTCCGAATCGCCTTCAGGAACGAGATCAAATCGCGCGTCGCCGCAAAGCCGAGCGCGAGCACGATGGGGTCCTTCGCCGGATACACGAACTCGAACGCCGCGCCCTGGTCGTAGGGTGCGAGGAACGGATCCGCACGATTGATCCGTACCGTCGTGTTGTTGACGTACGACCAGACGCTCGTCGGTACGGTCACGCGATTGACGAGCGGACCTCCGACGAACTGCGTGTGGTTGTGCACCACCATGTACGCCTGGCTCTGATCGAGATTGGCCGCGGCGTAGGTCAATGGGACGTCGGTGCCGGTGGCGTTGTCGAAGATCTGCTCGGTGATCGTCTTGGCGACGATCGAGCTTCCGTCGGGATTGTGCGCGACCGGCAGCGATGCGGTGAGGGTATTCGCGCCGGTTCCGATGAGGGACGCGTCCTCCCAGCCCGACCACACGATCGTGTAGCCGCGGCGCATGAGGAGGCCCGTGCCGGCGCCGGACGCGTCGGTGTTGGCAACGCTCGATGGCGCCGCCGCTTGATTGAAGGTCGTGTACGAGCCCTTGCTGCCGCGATTGACGACGTCGTAGAAGATCTTGCCGCTGCCCTTCGACGGATCGATCGGCTTCAAGATGAAGACGTCCATCGAATATTCCACCATACCCCTCGCGTTGCGCGGCGCGAACTGGATGTCGGTCATGAGCGCATTGCCGGGAAGCGTCGGATCGACCTCGCCGGACGCGCGCGCCGTGATCTTTTCGTAGGCACCGACGCTGCCGAAGGTCATCCCGCCAAAGGTCGGCGACTCGAGGCGCACGACCTGGAGCTGGGTGATGCGCGCTTCCGCAACCGATGCGAGCGAAATTGCGATCAAGAGCACTGCTGTTGAAAAGCCAAAGCACATTGGCTTCGGCCCGACGCCCCAAAACTTCCCATTGCCTTGCATCTCTCCTCCTTACCGATGAATCGCGTGAATTGCGGTATTATTGTTAACTGTCAACAACCTGGTTCCCTTCGGCGCAGCGGGAGCCGCGTCTTGCCATCGTGAATTCGAATGCCGAGCCTTGGCCGAATCTACAACATGATCTGGCTGGAGGATTCTCCCACTCAACTATGTTCATGATAAATGCAATGTCGGGCAGCATTCATGCCGATTCAGCATAGGCCTGACTGAGCGGCGCGAGCCTTAATCAGATGCTATCCTCAACGAGTCCGTTTTCGCGGGAGACTGCAAACGTCTATCAGCGGATCCGGTTGCCGCTCGCCGCAATACCTCGTCGATCATCGCAGCCGCGTGACCTAGATAATCAGCCGGGTCGCAGAGCGCCGCGAGTTCGTCACGGCCCAGATGCGCGCTGATCTCAGGATGAACCACAAGAATATCGAGCAGTGGCCGCTTCTCGCGTATTGCCTCGCGACAAAGCTCATAGACGAGGTCGTGCGCATGCTCTCGTCCGATATAGGGGCCGAGACCCATCATGACCGACTCTGACATCACCAGACCCCCGGTCATGTCGATATTGTCGCGCATCTTGACCGCATCCACCTCGAGTCCGCTCAGCAAGAAACGCGCTTGCTTGAGGGCGCCCGCGAGCAGGCAAAATGCTTCGGGGAGCACGATCCACTCGATCTCCCAGGGCCCGGTCGAGCGTTCATGATCCGCAACCATTGCGTCCATCAGCGCGGCTGCGTGCTGCCGGACGACGGAGATGGCGGCATGGATATAGCAACTCGAGATGGGATTTCGCTTCTGCGGCATCGTGCTGCTCGATCCCCTTGCACGCGCAAATGGCTCGTACACCTCGCCGACTTCCGTCTGCATCATGAGCTTTACATCCATTGCGATCTTGCCTAGTGAGCCCCCTACGAGCCCGAGAAAGGCACCGACTTCCGCGATCGTGTCCCGTACCGTGTGCCGTTCTTGATGGACGCGAGCGTGCCGCATGCACCGCCGAACTCCCCCATCAGAACGCGAGGACGTAGCTGCGCGAGTCGTTCGCGATGGCGTTCGATCCCCGCAAGAATGGTTGCCATCTTGAATCCGAACGTCACGGGAATGGCTTGCTGAAGGTTGCTGCGGCCGATGACCGGTACATCCCGATAGCGGCGAGCAAGGCCCGCCAGTAAGCCCGAAATCGCCGTCAGGTCCGCGTCGACGATTTCCAGTCCCTCTCGAATCTGAAGAATCGTCGCCGTATCGGTTATGTCTTGAGTCGTCGCGCCCCAGTGGCAGTATTCGCCAAGCCCGTCTCGGCAAAGTGCGTTCAGTTGTGACACGACGCCGAGCACGGGATAGCCGATGCGCTCGGTCTGTGCCCGCAACTCATCCATGTCGATTTTCGCGATATCACAGTTGCTGACGATCTCGTCAGCAGCGTCACGAGGAATGATTCCGAGGCGTCCTTGCACGCTCGCAAGCGACTTTTCGACTTCGAGATACTTTGCAGTCCTGTTCTCGTCGGACCAGACTTGGCGCATGTCGTCCGTGCAGAAGATATTCCCCAGAATCGATGAGTCAATGATGCTTGCCGGCATGGAGAGTTCCCTTGTGAGAGCTGAGCGACGGAGCACTACGACTGGTTGTTGCGAAATAGCGAAGTATGGCGGTGCGTCGCCCCCAGGTGAAATGCTTTTTAGGGCGACATTGATGCCAAATGCGCATCGGTCCTTGAGGGAAGCGAGGAACATGTTTGCCTTGGGGGACGCCTATGCTGAATCAGCATGAATGGCGCCCGACAATGCATTTGATCCTGCAAATGTTTCAATGCCAGAATGCGGAGACATTAGGAGGAGTTTCGTGAAGAGGTCATTCGTATTGATGCTCGCCGCTGTCATCGCAGCCAGCGTCGCGGCGCGTGCATGGGCGCAGCAACCCATCTCGATCAAGTTCAGCCATGTCGTCGCCCCGGATACGCCGAAAGGTCGCGCGGCCGAGTACTTCAAAAAGCTCGCCGAGGAGGGGACCAAAGGACGTGTCAAGGTCGAAATCTATCCGAACAGCTCACTGTTCAAGGACGGCGAGGAACTGGAGGCGCTTCAACTCGGTTCCGTACAAATGCTCGCACCTACGCTCTCAAAATTCGGACCGTTAGGCATCCGCGAATTCGAAGTCTTCGACTTTCCGTACATCTTCGACAGCTACGATGAGGTGCACAAGGTCACCGCCGGACCTACCGGACAAGCGCTGCTCCGGAAGCTGGATGCGAAGGGCGCCGTTGGGCTGGCGTATTGGGACAACGGATTCAAGCCAATGTCGGCGAACAAGCCGCTGCATAAGCCTGAGGATATGAAGGGCCTCAAGATGCGCATTCAGTCGTCGAAAGTGCTCGACGCGCAAATGCGTGCACTCGGCGCCCTGCCGCAGGTTTTGGCACTATCCGAGGTGTATCAAGCTTTGCAGACGGGCGTCGTGGACGGCACAGAGAACGTGATCTCAAATTTCTACACGCAGAAGATGTACGAGGTCCAAAAGTACGTCACCCTGACCGATCACGGCTACATCGGCTACGTCGTGATCGCGAACAAGACGTTCTGGGATGCTTTGCCGGCGGATATCCGCACGACACTGGAAAACGCGATGAAGGATGCGACGCGCTACGCGAACGACATCGCAAAGAAGGAAAACGACGATGCGCTCGCGGCAATACGCAAATCGGGACGCACGCAGGTGATCGAGCTCACACCCGAGGAAAAGCGCGCGTGGAAGAAGGCGCTCGTGAAGGTCCACACGGAGATGGCGAGCCGAGTCGGGCAATCGCTGCTCGCCGACATCTATCGGGAAACCGGGTTCGACCCGACAAAGTTCTAGGCGCGCTCGACGAGCATGGCTCGAGGTGCGGCAGGTTGGGCGACGAGATGCCTTGAAGCGCGGATTATTGAGAATTACGCAACTGAATGACGTTTCACCCTCACCCGCGCTGTCGCGCACCCCTCTTCCGGCGGGAAAGGGGTTAGGGGTGAGGGCCAGCTTAGCCGAATTGCAACCGATGTCACGCAGTTAGGAAACGCTCAATAGTAGCGCACGCCCACCGCGGCAGCTTCCTTGTACACCGCGTCGATCCACTGCTTGCCGATGCGCGACTCCATTTCCTTGTGCACCGGCATGAGCGCTTTGCGCAGCGCCGCCTGCTCCTCGGGCGTAACATCGTAGACCTGCACACGCCCGGTTGCCTTGATCTTGCCGACGCCGTCGTCGTTTTCCTTGAGCGAGAGCTCGTTTTCGTAGCTGGTCGCTTCCTGCATCGCCTTGTCAAGCGTCGCGCGGATGTCGTCGGGCAGCTCTTCCCAGAACTTCTTGTTCACGATCACCGCGTAGCCGTCGTAGCCGTGGTACGTGAGCGCGAGGTACTTCTGCACCTCGTAGAACTTCTGCGTGAAGAAGTTCGGAATGCTGTTCTCCGAGCCGTCGACCACTCCCGTCTGCATCGCCTGATATACCTCCGAGAATGCCATCACCTGCGGCTGCACCCCGAGCGCGCGCATTTGCGCGTCGAGCACTTTCGACGACTTGATGCGCATCTTGAGGCCCTTATAGTCGGCCGGCATGTGGAGCGGCCTGTTCGCGCTCATCACCTTGAAGCCGTTGTCCCAGTAGCCCAGGCCGACGATGCCCTTCGACTCAAGACTCTTGAAGAGCTCCTTCCCGAGCGGGCCGAGTGTCACCCGGTGCAGCACGTCGCGGTTCGGGAAGATGTACGGCAGATCGAACAGCTCGAATTGCGGCAGCCCGAGCGG
>VBCY01000237.1 GCA_005882995.1 Betaproteobacteria bacterium | reverse complement strand
ACCGGTGTAGCTTATGCCGAAGTCGATCCCAGCGATCCCCGGAATGGCATCATCACCGACATAGGCCTTGCGCAACTTCAACCCGGCGCGGGTCAACCGGGTAAGACAGCCGGCGGCAAAGTCGCGTACCTGCTCAACTTCTATATCTTGAAGCCCGTAGATGTAAACGCTGTCGACCATAGCCTCAACGGCTACGGCAAGGTGATGTACGAGCCACCGAACCGCGGCAGCAAGACGTGGACCGCGCTCGGTCGCGTCAGTGGAGGGGGAAACGATCCTGCGACCATCACCGATGCGACCGTGCTGGCTAATTCATTTCTGATGCCGCGCGGCTACACGCTCGTCTGGAGTGGATGGGAGCCGCTGGTAACGCTCGCGAATCTGGGCACGAGCCTGACCGCAGCGGTTGCTTTGCCTGTTGCGAAGAACTCGGATGGCTCCACGATCACCGGTCCCGCTTACGAATATTTCGCGGCGGGCGGTGCCTCGCTTCCATTGAGCTATCCCGCAGCAACGCTCGACAAGGCTCAGGCGAAGTTGACTCATCGCGTGCACATGGACGATCCCGCGGTGGTGGTAGCCACTGCGAATTGGGAGTACAACGGAGCCGGAACGGCAGTTACTCTGGTACCGGCGGCCAATTTCGTCGCCAACGATATCTACGAGTTTTCCTACACCGCCAAGGATCCCACCATAGCCGGCCTCGGCTTCGCGGCTGTGCGCGATTTGAATTCGTGGCTGAAATACGGGACCGCAGCTGATTCCAATCCGCTGGCTGGCTACATCAGCCGCATCTATACCGAAATCTCGTCGCAACCGGGACGCTTGCTCAACGACTTTCGTCATCTCGGATTCAATGAAGACGAGAGCGGCAGGAAGGTGTTCGACGGCCACATGCAGTGGATCTCCGCCGGCAGCGGGATCGGCATGAACTACCGCTTCTCGCAGTCGGGGCGCACCGAGCGCAATCGCCAGGACCATCTGTATAACGAAAACCTGTTCCCGTTCGCCAACGTGCCGACGATGGATCCGTTCACCGGCAAGACGGACAGTCGGTATGCGAAGTGCCAGGCCACCGGGACCTGTCCACTGGCTGTCGAGATCTACTCGGCCAACGAATACTGGGTGAAGTCGGCTTCGCTTTTGCACACGACCGCCGATGGCGCAATGGACCTGCCAGAGTCGCCGTACAGCCGCGACTATTTCATGTCCAGCATGCAGCATGGTACGGGCAACGGCGCCAGCCAGGGAAATTGTCAGCAGTTCCAGAATCCCCTGAGCTCATCGCCAGAGCAGCGCGCTTTGTGGCTCGCATTGGACAAGTGGTCAACCCAGGGAAAGGCTCCCCCTGATAGCAGGGTGCCGAGGCTCGCCAACGGGACCATGACACTGCCGGCAAACACCGGCTTTCCTACCAACATCCCGGATCCCTTCCACGCGACTCCCAACGGCAAAGTGACTTACACCGGCCTCAAGACGACGCGGTACCGTCTCGTGATGGGAGACAGTTTCTACAACAGCGGCATTCCGAGCATCTTCCCGGCGGTGATCACGCCGCCGATCGAGATCAACACGCCGGTTCCATTCGTTTCGGTTAATGGTCCCATCTATCCCAGCTTCGTTCCGACGACCGACAGCGATGGCAACGATATCGCCGGCGTGCGTCTGGTGGATGTCACGGTACCTCTTGCCACCTATACGGGCTGGGGATTGAGGAGCGGCGTGTGGGCCAACGACGGCTGCGAATCGTCCGGGCAATCTATCGCGTTCGCCAGGACAGCGGCCGATCGGGCTGCCAGCGGCGATCCGCGTCCGTCGGTTGCGGAACGCTATCCCACGTTCGATGCCTACGATAATCAGGTGATCTCGGCGATGAATACGATGATCCAGGACCGCCTGCTGTTGTGCGAGGATGGCAACAGCGAGCTCGCCCGGCTTCGTCAGAACGGGGTGACCCGCGGGGTGCCAAATCCGCCGGCGAGCTTCGCTCCGTATTCGTTCCCGCTCGCGAACATTTCGAGCATCACCCCGTCACAGGCGACTCTGTGGCCGCCGAACGGCAAGATGGTGTCCGAAAAACTGACAGTGAGCACGCCGGATACCTGCAACGTCTCTTGCAACATCGCCCAGGTGAGCGGCACCGACGGAGCCAGTGCGTCGGATTGGCAGATCACTGGACCCCTGAGTGTGGATCTGCGAGCTGACCGGACAGGCAAGGACAAGAACGGCCGCATATACACCATAGCGCTGCAATGCACGGATCCGGCAAGCAATACCTCGACCATGAAGAGCGTCTCGGTCACAGTCCCACACGATCAAGGACACTAGCCTCCGTACAACCGGGTCCTCTTGTCAAAAAGAGGACCGGGTCCGATCTCATGGGCGCCAGCTCGACCGGCGCCCATTTTTTTTAGCCGATGCTTTCTCGAGCCGCACCGTTTGCGGGCGGTCGTGCCAGAATTACGCCCTGATTAAGGCGGTCAAGATCGCGCGATGAATGTCGATTGGGCTTCGTTTTCGCCGTGGCCGGCATTGGCGGGCGGTGTGCTCATCGGCTTGGCCGCCACGCTGCTTGCGCTTGCCAACGGGAGGGTGGCGGGAATCAGCGGCATCGTCGGCGGACTGCTTCGCCCATCGCTGCCCGATGCTCTCTGGCGTGCTGCATTTGTCGCCGGATTGGTTGTGGCTCCGATCGCCTACGTGATATTGAGGCCGGCGCCGGAGATCATTATCGATGCGGGCTATCCGACGCTGATTGTGGCGGGATTCGTGGTCGGCATCGGCACGCGTTATGGCGCGGGCTGTACCAGCGGCCATGGCGTTTGTGGCTTGTCGCGCTTGTCGCCGCGCTCGCTTGTCGCGACGCTCGTGTTCATGGCCGCGGGTTTCGCCACCGTGTTTTTGACGCGCCATATTTTTTCGCTCTGACATGTACCTCTTCTGCGCCTTCCTCGCCGGCCTCGTCTTTGGACTCGGCCTCATCGTCTCGGGAATGGCCAGTCCCGCGAAGGTGCTGGGATTTCTCGATCTCGCGGGGCGCTGGGATCCATCCCTTGCGCTGGTGATGGCGGGCGCGATCGCGGTCGGCGCCATCGGATTTGCAATCGCAGTTCGGCGTCCGTTGACCTTGCTTCAGACGCCGATGTTGATGCCGACCACGCGAACGATCGACCGGCGCCTGATCGTGGGCAGCCTGCTTTTCGGCATCGGGTGGGGGCTTGCAGGATTCTGCCCGGGACCCGCCTTGGTGGCGCTGGGGGCCGGTTATCTCAAGGCGCTGATGTTCGTCGCGGCGATGATCGTTGGAATGCTCGCATTCGATCGCATCGAGGAGCGTCGAATCCAGCCCGTCGCTCAGGCGGCAAGCGTCAGAGCGGGCGCGATGGAATAGCCTTACTGCAAATGGAAGAAAGTGCCGGGGCTCGGATAAGAAAGCCACGTATTCGCAAGCGGAGCCTTGCCGACACCGGGTTGCGAGTAATCGCAAACGTCCGCTGGAAAAATGCTCCTGACGATGGCGAGTTGCGAGGGCGTCAACGCGGGAACGTAGTCCGCGGGGTCGACGGGCTTCAACGTACACTTGAACACGTCGTCGGTCGGCGGTGCACCCGCGACCAGACGCGGATCGGCGTGGTACGGAAAGAACTGTGCACACTGCGCTGAATTGGTGATCTTCTGCAGCGTCGCGTCATAGCAGGAATCGACCAGCGCAGCAGGCTTGTCACGGACGACTTTCTCGGCCCGCGTTCCCGGCGCCGAATCGGCGGCGATATTGGCGAGCCACTGGTCCATCAAGTCGAACTGCTGACGCGACACGATGGCCAAAGGCGACGTGCGCTGCGCGATGTCGGTACCCAGATTGCCGGCGGTCGGTACGGTGACTATCACCTGGTTCGCAGACGTTCCGTTGGTGGCAACGAGACGCGCGCGGTTCACGCGGCTGAAGTACGCGGTGTGCACATCGACGGAAGCATCGGGCATGACGATGTCGAGGTAAGAACGGATATCGATGATCGGAATCGAGGCGTCGCCGCCGCCAAACTCGTTGATGCGTCCCGTTCGATAGGCAAGCGAAAGCGCCGTCGGATCTCCCACCATCCGAGTCGCCGTGACGTTGCCATTGATGTCCTGGCCGCCAGCCCGCGAATTGACATCGACGAATTGATCGAAGCTGATGACTCCGGCGTTGAGCGCAGCGAGACCATACTGCACACCGACGTTGTCGAACGGACGCCGCGCGTAGCCCGTGGACGGATCGATGCCGAAGACATTGACCAGATTGTCCTGGTAAGTGCAACGCGCACCCGACGGATTGGTGACCGGGTCGAACACGAGCGATGGCGGAATCGACGTTGCGTTGCAGTTGTTCGCGCGAAGGTTGGGATATCGGGTGCCGTTGCTCACGCAGTAGCCGAAATCGTTGTACCCGGAAACTGCGGTCTTCTGCGCCTGAGTCCAGGTGAGCGATGAGGCGTTGATGGCGCGCGCCAACAGCTCGCAATCGAACAGCGGCATCAGGAAGGTCATCATGTCTGGAAATGCGCGCCCCGGCATGATTCCATCGAGAATGCCGGGATAGTTGTTGCCGATGAGATGCTGCTGCATGGAACCACCCGAGCCGCCTGCCCCAATTGTGTAGCGAGGCGCTCCGAATTCCTCGACGAAGCGTTCCTTGATCATCATCGCCGTTTCTGCGGAAATGAGGTCCGCGCACGTCGTGCCGGTCACGTTGAGCGACCCGGCGATGACCGCATAGCCCTTGGACAGGAAGTAGTCCTGATAGCCGACCTGGCCGTCTTCGAGATTGTTCGACGCGGCGGTGAGACCGCCCACCGAGCGTCCTTGGTGATAGCCCGCCTGGCATCCGCCGCCGAAACTGTAAACGAGTCGGCCGTTGTAGCCCGAGGTGCGCGTGAACGGCGTTGACAGCGCTCCGGCGGGATCGTGGAGAATGGCGATCACGTAGACGGCGCGGTTGATGGTGCCCATCTCGCGGCGAACGATATAGGGAACAGTGAGGCCTTCCGCTGTGGTCGTCATTGCGAGGTCGGCCGGCCGCGGACCGTTGGTGCTGAACGGTTGAAACGTGTTCGATATGGAAGAGCGGTAGAAATAGTCCACTCTCGTCGAAGCGCTGCAATCGGGATCGAGCGGCGCGCCAAGGCCTAGAAACTCCGTCTCGCACACGAAGGGCGTCTGATGCGGTCCGGAGAGCACCGGTCCTGTGATCGGATAGTTCGTCACCAGAATTTTCGCGAGGATTTGACCGGTCGAGCGCGGCCCGGCGGTGAGCACGTTCGGGCCCACACGCAATCCGGCGACAAGCCCTTTCAGAGTGAACGCATCTGCCGCCTGGAATGCCGCAGTGACGTCCTGCCCGTTGAGCCGCACGACGACGTCGGCGAGTGGTGTCGCCCCCGGCACGGACACCTGTACGAGTGCATCACCGCCAGTTACGGCATAGGCCGGCGACGAGAGAATGCTGATGTCGAACTGGGCCGGCGGCGATTGGGCGAGCGCGACGGTTGGCGCAGCGGCGATGAACAATCCAGCAAGAGCTGCCATGATCACAACATGCCGCAGCACAGCTTTCATTGCGAACCTGTTCAACCCAAGCATGACGTTTTTCCTCGGATGAATTGTCGCGCTGTGATGCGACGTCGCGGCCGCCGATAACCGACGGCCGCGATCCATTTTGGAGACTTCTCCCAGGCTAGCTTTACGCGTCGGTGCGCATCCACCCATGGCGCTCGTTGCTGCGGCCGGCTCGGATGTCATCGACCCATTGCTTCATCCTGGCGAAGCGATCGTTATTGGGCCCCAGCGCCGCCGGAATCACCGGTTGCGGATAGCCAGGGCCGCGTAACACCGTGTCCATGTAGCCTCCGGCCTGAAGGCTGGGATCGCTTGCAAAGCCAGGAAGGCCCCCGTCGCCGTACTGGGGCGTCGCCGGCGGAAGTCCGTAGAGGCGCGCCGAGTTGCCACCGAGGATCTGTCGCTTCGCACCTTCGGTCAACTGCGGGTAGCCCCACTTCGCACGGATATTTTCGGGAATCTGGGAGCGCCATAGTGCTTCGATTTGCCATTGGGGTCCGCCGTACCACAGCGAGTCTGAGCCGAAGACGATGTTGTTCTGCCCCATGTAGTAGAGCAGCTGGCCGATCAAGTGCGCCCATACGGTCGGGAAGGTCACGATCATCGATGCCATCGTCGTTCCCAGTTCGGCGTAAATGTTCGGAAGCCGGCGCGTGCTCGAAGGCGACAGCGACGTAGGTTCCGCGCCGGCGACGTACTTGCCCGCCGCGATCTGTGCGAACTGAGTCGACCAGCGGATGTTCGGAAAGATGCGGCCGTCGCTGTCGACAAGCGTCGTCGGCAGCATCGAGCCCTGCATGTTCTCGATGTCCAGCAATGCCTGAAGGTCCCAGAAGCCTGGACGGAAGCACGCGTGATAGATGATCCAGTTGAACTGTGGCCAGTCAGTAGCGACCTTCACCATGTCGTCCGGATTGCCGAAGTTCGGCAGGTTGTTCGGGCCTCCGGGTTGCGTGCCGTTGGCCGAGAGTCCCTTGTGGATGCAGATGTTGAAGAAACCGGGATGATTCTTGAGCTGGTCCTTGTTTCTGGCGATGATCGCGTACGTTGGATACGCGATCACTTCATCGTCGAGCCGCCAACGCGTAAAGGCTGCTCCGGGCGCCGAGCTCGCCGCAAAAGCGACGTTGTAGCCCTTCCACGAGTCCGGTTGCATGTTCTCGATCTGCCACTGCGTGTAATCGCCAAACAAAGGATCGACTGTGTTGCCGTAACCCGGATAGATCTGTCCGTGAGCGAGCGCACGCGTCGAGCCGGCGACCGCGTTGATGTAGTCGCGGCATTGTCCGGTCTGCCAGCCGGTGAGAATTTCACTCAGGAGACTGTCGTGAATGTTGTTTGCAGCCCCGGGCACACCGCCCCCCGGTGGCGTGAACAGCGCAATGTTGGCGTTACTGATGATCGAAACGCTGGTCTGGGCTTCGAGGTACATGCGGTTGATGTACTGACCCAGATGAAATTCTCCTTGCACGGTCGTCGGCGGCCCGGGGTTGGGAGGAAAGTCGGGACCGAGCTGTGCCGGATTCCAGGGAGTCCATGGACTGCCGAGCTCGTCGAGGCCGGCAGGATTTCCGCCTCTGCCGTTGTTGGGATTGCCGAAGGGCGGTGTCGTGGCGGGGCTGAAACCCGCAGCGGTCGACACCGACCCCGGACCCTGCGCCAACGCGCGTAATCCCTGCGGCGTATTGGTGCTCGAACGCACGATGTGCGTCTGATCGTCGAAGACGAACAGGTTCTTGGGCGGACCGTTCTCGGCCGCGGCTGCGGGCTCGAACATCTCGACGGCATCGACTTTGAAGAAACTGTTGCCGAACACCTCATTCATGGCGAGGAAGGACGCGGCAAGCCCGCCGCTGCCTGCAAGAAATTGCCGGCGACTGATGCCTAGCTTCTTCGCGGCTTTTTCGGCGAGCTCTTTGACGCGAGCTTCCACATGCTTTTGCTTTTGTGTTTGTGGGTGGGGCATGTACTCGCCGTTTGAAATCATTCGCGTTGGGACCGGACCCTGAAACGGCTCCTCTTCTGCGGGTCCGCATCGCTCGAGCTGTTCGTCGCTCAACCAGGCGTCTTCTTCACGCGAGCCGGGAAATCTTTCTGGATTCGACATGATTCCTCCAATGGGCGCATCGGCCGATGCGCCTGCCGATGAAAATGATCGTGTCGGTCGGTCTGTGGGATGGCGGCAACCGTCACGCTGCGCTCGTGGCGCGCCCGAGTTCGTGAAGCGAATAAGCCACCAAGGCGGGAGCGAGCGTCAGCGACAAGATACATCGCCTGAACAGCATCCATCTCGCGCCACTTCAGAAAATGGCAATTTTCGACAAGCGGCCGCGGCTTTTCGGAAAGCCCTCAGCGATGCAGGAATAAGTTGCTCGAACAGCTCGCGGTGGCGCGGAGCTCGCGCATGTTGTCCGCATGCACACCCAAGCTTCGGTGCGCCGGCGCCGGCCTCACCAGGCTCAGTCGTGCGTTGAGGCCCGGTAATGCGATGGGCTGGCGCCGATGCGCGAGCGGAATTTCGATGACAAATGGGAGGTTGTCTTAAAGCCGCACTCCGTCGCGATACGCGAGATGGGCAGGGTGGTGGTGCGCAACAGTGACGATGCCCTGCGCAGGCGCTGCTCGAGCACGTAGTGATAGGGCGTCATTCCCAAAGCGGCGCGAAACGCTCTCAGGAAATGGCCGATCGACATGCAGGCAATCATGGCCATATCGGGCAGGGCGATGTCGCCGGCAAGGTTCGTCGCGATGTATTCCTGCACGCGCTTCAGCGTAACGGACCGCAAGGGGCTCACGCCCAGTGGGCGTTGCAGCGCCGTCAGGTCCTTGGAGGCATCGGAGTGCCAGCGCAGCAGATGATGGATCAGCAAATGCTCAGCCTGCCTCAAACTCGCTGACGAGCATCTGGAAGTAACCCTTGAGCCACGGATCCTCGACGGCAAACAGCTCGTTGATGCGCGGCGTGGCGCTCCCTTTCAGATCCGTTTCGGCAAAGCTGTGCAACGCATCCTGCGCCAAGTAGACATGAAAGACCTCGCATGCACCGTCGCCGGAAAACAATGCCGGCGTGTCTGGTGCCACGTAAGTGACCGACCCGATCGTAGGCCGACGGCGAACGCACGTGCCTCTGCTGCGACGAGTGAGCGTAGCGGTGCCGGCGGTCCTGCAGGCAAGGATGGCGTGCGTCAGATTTCCGGAAGCGACGCGTGCGCTTTCGAGCTTCCATTTCGCCGCGAAAACGGTGCCTCCATCGGCGCTCGGCACTCGGTACATGGACTGCACGCCTGGAGATCGCTCAATCGTGCGAGACGCGTCGAGTTGTACGCGAATTCCGCCTCCGTCCATCAGCCCTTCTCCTCGCGTTTGATTTTTTTCTTGCTTGTATTCTACATTGGCTTAGCACCGAAACAGCTAGGGTCGCTCACAAGATGGATACAAAAAAAACCATTCGGAAACGTCAAAAATTGCACATGTAGGACGCTGTCCGACAAAAAACCGCCTGTAAATTTGCCGCAGCCGATTTACCACAAATCCCCTCTTCCGTAGGGCTTTTCATTTAACGCATTCGGCTTTCTCGAAATTGACATTTTGTAGACAGCCATACGAATGACACTCTGTACCCGATGTATCTTCGCGCCAACGTCTCAAATCTCGCGCAATGCATCGTACGCATTGGACGCGGATACGGAGATGCCTCGTGAAACCCCTAGGAGGAGCTTCCGATGAACCGACAACGCATTATCGGGCTGGCGCTCGCAGTTCTCGGCTGTGTTCTATCGAATGGCGGTACCGCGGCACCGGCAGGATCCGTCGATCTGGTGAGAGCGCGACAGCTCTTTTTCGGAATCGAAAACGTCAATGCGGCCACTGGCGAAGTCGACAACCAGAAAGTCATCTTCTCCTGGATCACCAATGCGTCGTACGCGGCATCGGTCAAGGGTCGCATCGTCCTGCTCGATACGTATGTGCATCGCGGCGAAACCGTGCCCGGACGCACTCCCTTCGTGGTGGAGGACCTGGTCAGCTTGCGTCCCGAGGCGATCTTCCTCGGTCATGGGCACTTCGATCATGCCGACAATGCTGCGTTCGTGGCTGGCAACCTCGGGATTCCTATTTATGCGTCGTCGGAGACGTGCGTCGCCATGAAAACCGATGCGACCAATCTGTTCAATGCCGGAAAGATTCCGGTTTCGACCGTCGACTGCCATGACACGACAAGTTCCGGCTCGACCCCGGGTGCTGAAATCGTGACCATCCCGCAGCTCGAGCCCGTGGCCTGCATCACAGCATTCAGGCATCTGCATTCGACCACGACGCCCGTCGATCCAACGATTCCCATCGTCCAGGTGCTCAACATTGCCGACGCGCGCGACCCACAGATGTATCCCGCCGGGACGGCGCACTCGTTTCCGAGCAGCGGATCAGGCGGTCCCGGAGGGCCGATCAGCATCTTTTATCAGTTCGTGATGCGTGGCGACAACCGCTTTACCTTCGTCTGGCACAACACGACCGGTGCGCTCAAGGAAGGATGCAGCCTTGACAGGCCCTATCCGAATTGCTGGGGGCCGGCCGTCGGACAGCATCTGGTCGACATCATGCAGTCGCTGCCGCCGACGGATGTCGAACTTGGCTCGATGGTAAGCCTGGGCTTTCCGACCAACGGCATGCGGGACGTGGTTTTCTACAACGAGGCGATTCTGCCCAAGGTGTACATCCCGATCCATCAGACGAACGCGGCTCTGCCGACGTCTTCGCTCGAGTTCAAGGTGTCGTATCTGAAGCAGCTCAACCAGATGGTCCCGCCCTTTGCCCCCGAACTGCGCCCCGAGGCACGGTGGATGGTCGATCCCGACGACTACGTCAAGCCGCTGGTCTACGACCCTAAGGACGCGCGCTGGACCAAACCGAGCCGCGCGTCGCAGGGTGCATGTCGTTAACGTCTCGTCACGGATTCCGTTCGTGCAACCTTACGTTTTAGCGGCGATCTTTCTTAGCTGCACGGTGCAATTCGGCGCGCTCGGACCGGCCACGGCCCAACAGCCGCATCCGATGCCGAGCGCGTCCGAATACAGTGCGCAGCTTCTTCCCGTACGAGACGATGTCGTGCCGTGGAAGTCGCTCAACAAAGTGCGCCTGGTCAAGGAAAACGACGCCATGGTGCTCAGCATCAGCGACGAAATCCTGGCACTTGATCAGAAGAGCCTGCGCGTTCAGGGATTCATGATCCCGCTCGGGGTGGGCGACGAGCAGAACCACTTCCTCATCTCCGCAGTGCCGCCGTCATGCCCGTATTGCGTGCCTGCCGTGGCCTACGAAATCGTCGAAGTGAGATCGAACAAACCGATTCGCTACGGCACCGAACCGATCGTGATGAGCGGCACCTTCGCAGTGCTCAGGCACGATCCTAGCGGCGTGATCTATCGTATGTCCGATGCTGTGCTCGTCGCCCAAAAATGACGCCGAGCGTTGGCGAAGAAGGAGGCGATTCAACTTTAAGCGGACAACCGACTACTCACTTTGTTTTTGGGACAATCGGTGCCCCGACGATGGCCAGCAGCCCGCTACAGAGTTGGATTGCGCTAAACCACCAGAACGTCAAGGAGAAAGGTGTCATGAATTTCACAATTCCGTTGTTCAAGGCTTCAGACTCGCAGGCGACCGCCAGTAAACAATCACGCTTCGCTGTCGGAGGAAAGGCGCGTCGACATTTCCTTCGGACCGCCGCGACCGCACTATTCGCCCTAGTTAGCTTCGCGATTGCCCCGGCCGCCATTGCTGCTAACGACAATGGCAATAATCCGCATTGGGTCGCCAGCTGGGCCACTTCTCCGGCAGCGTATTTCGTGTACGCAGCGCCGGTTCCACAGAATCAGGCGCTTGGTTTTTCGCCGACGAAATCCGCCGTGGCCAATATTCAACCTGATCTCGCGTTCCCCTTTCCCAATGCAAAAACTACGGGGGCAACGGCGGTCAATCAGACCATTCGCTCCATCGTCAAGCCCGACCTCTGGGACAACAGGATGCGGGTGCGCTTTTCCAATGTCTTTGGCAATCAGCCATTGACCTTCAACGCAGCCACGGTTGCTCTACAGGAATACGCTGGTAATGTTGTCAATGGTACCGTCACCCCCGTGACTTTTGGCGGCGCGAAGTCGGTGACAATCCCGGCCGGCCAGGAGGTATGGAGCGACGCCATCAAACTGTCATGGGTCAACAACGCCGATGACCCGCTTCTTCAGGGGCGTAATCTCGCGGTCAGCTACTCCATCGCGGGCGACAGTGGCCACATGACCTACCACAGCGGTGCCAATATGACTTCGTTCATCACTGCGGCCGGCAGTGGTGATCACACGCAGGACGTGGACGGCTTTGCGTACGAATACACCACGACGTCATGGTTCTTCCTGACCGCGGTGGACGTCATGGCCCCGGCCGATACGGTCGTCGTAGTCGCCTTCGGTGATTCGATCACGGACGGTACCCACACGACGCTCAACACCAATGACCGCTGGGCGAATGTGCTTTCCCGTCGATTGCACGATGCGTATGGAAGCAAGGTCAGCGTTGTCAACGAGGCTATCGGCGGCAACCGGGTTATTCCTCCGGTCGTTGCCAATGCAACTGCGGGCCCGGCTGCGGTCGATCGGTTTGACCGTGACGTGCTGGGGCTGTCGGGACTGACCCATGTGATCTGGCTCGAGGGTATTAATGACCTCGGGGCCGGGTACGGGCAAGCTGCAAGCGCCACTCCTGTTTTCGAAAACCCGGTCATCCATACGCCGATGAATATTATTGCGGGGTACCAAAATGTGGTCGGCCGGCTGCACGAAAGGGGCATCAAGGTGTACGGCGCCACCATCATTTCCGCGCTGGGTATGAATAACCCGGCAGAGGGATGGGATCTAATCAACTTTCCCAACTTCCTGGCCACCGTCGACAACGGTGCGGTCATCGATGGCTATCGCCAGCAGATCAATCATTACATTCGCACCTCCGGACTCTTTGACGGAGTGGTCGACTTCGACCAGGCGACTCTCGACCCGACTACGGGCAACATGAGGGCGGCATACTTACCCAACAGTCAATTCACTCAGTTGCCATGGGACTATCTCCACCCCAATCACGCCGGCTATAACGCTATGGGCTTGGCAGTGGATATAACTCCATTCGCACCCGGTCACCATTAGTCGCAATAGAGGCAAGCATGCTGCTGTCGCTGCGCTGGCGCCATAAG
>VBCY01000236.1 GCA_005882995.1 Betaproteobacteria bacterium | reverse complement strand
ATCTCGGCAAGGAACGCGGCTACTTCGACCAGGAAGGCATCGATCTCGACATCCAGGAAGGCCGAGGCTCCGGCATCACGGTACAGGCCGTCGCTGCCGGCACGGCGACCTTCGGCTACGCTGACATCCCGACCATGATCAAAGCCGCATCGAAGGGTGCGCCGGTGACCGCGGTTGGCGTCGCGCTGCAGACTTCCCCGATGTCGGTCATGGGGTTCTCGGACAAGAACATCCGCAAGCCGGAGGACATCAAGGGCAAGACGGTTGCCATCACGCCGGGCGACTCGATGTCGCAGATCTGGCCACTATTCCTGAAAAAAACCGGCCTCAAAGAAGGCGACTTCAAGCAGGTGGCTGGCGATGCGCAGACCAAGCTCAATGCGGTGATCAACAGTCAGGCGGACCTGTTGCTCGGCTACGTGATGGACCAGGCTATCAAGCTGCAGGATGCGACCAAGAAACCGGTGACGCCGATCCGCTTCGCGGACTACGGCGTCAACATGGTGAGCTCTGGAATCATTGTGCAAAAGGATTACCTCAAGGCGCATCCCGAGGTCGTGAAGCGCTTTCTCAAGGCAGCGCAGCGGTCGATGGAAGAAGCGGTCAAGAATCCCGAAGCGGCCGTGGACGCGATGCTCAAGGCCCAGCCGAAGTCCGGCGTCAAGGAAACAGCGGTGGTTGGCATGAAAGAGACCGCGTCGCTGTACAAGGGCCCGGACAATCCTAACGACAAGCCGCTGCGCGTGGGGAAGAAGAACATGGATGAAACGCTCGCCCTGCTGGTCGAATACGGCGGACTGGACAAGGCAACCGCCGGCAAGGCCGATGACTACTATACGAATGCGTATCTGCCGTAGTTAGAACATAGAGCATTGCGATGCCAGGACCGCCAACCATGGCCCTCCAGCGCGACGGGAAAGCTCCGTCGATCGGGGCGACTGTGCAGCGGCCACTGATCGAAATCGACCGCGTGACCAAGGTCTATCAGACCAACGACGGTCCCGTTGAATCGTTGAAGCCGCTCAGCTTCGATATCAAGCAAGGCGAGTTCATGGCGATCGTCGGTCCGTCAGGCTGCGGCAAATCGACGCTACTCAAAATGACGGCCGGCTTGCTGCCGGCTTCCTCCGGCGAGATTCGACTCGACGGCAAGACGGTGAGTGGCCCCCCCGACAATGTCGGCATCGTATTCCAGAGTTCCGTGCTCCTCGCATGGCGCAGCGTGCTCGACAACGTGATGCTGCAGATCGAAATGCGCCATCTGTCGAAGGCGAAGTACCTTCCGAAGGCGCATGACCTGCTCAAGCTCACGGGGCTTCAGGATTTCGCCAATACGTACCCGTGGCAGTTGTCCGGGGGCATGCAGCAGCGCGCTTCCATCTGCCGAGCGCTGGTCCATGACCCGGCTGTCCTTCTGATGGACGAGCCGTTTGGAGCGCTCGATGCGATGACGCGCGAAAAGATGAACCTCGAGCTGCAGCGCATATGGTCCGAAACCGGCAAGACCGTGCTGTTTATCACTCATAGCATTCCCGAGGCTGTGTTCCTGGGTGATAGGGTGCTGGTCATGTCTGAACGTCCAGGCACGATCGCGGCGATGTACGACGTCAAGCTTCCTCGGCCACGTTCACTGCGAATGATGGGCGAACCCGAGTTTGGAGCGCTGACGCAGAAGATCCGCGCCCACTTCTATGCCCAGGGGACCCTCGACGCCTGAGGTGCGCGAATTCCACCCATGTCAGGTCCTGCACCTGCCTTCAGCATCACAGCGATCGACTGCTTTGAGCGGCCGCTGCATTACCGGATGCCGTTTCGCTTCGGATCCGCGACTGTGACGCAGGGCGTGCAGGCGTTTGTCCGTGCTCGTGTCAGGCTCGATGACGGCCGCGAAGCGGAAGGAGCATCCGCGGAGCTCATGGTTCCGAAATGGTTCGACAAGGATCCAACGCTGTCCAATGAAGACAATGTCGACCAGCTGCGCCGCGCGCTCGACATTTCGCGCTCGGTATATCTGGCGCCGGACCAACCACGCACCGCATTCGGCCATTTCGCGGCGCACCTTCACGAATGCCACGAGGAGGCCAGGCGGCTAGGCTTGCCGCCCCTGGCTGCCGCCTTCGGGTCGGCTGAGATCGACAAGGCGGTGCTCGATGCATTGTGTCGTGCGCTCGACATCTCGTTCTACGATGCGCTCCGTCTTGATCGGATCGGCTTCGCTCCGGGGAAAGTTGCGTGCGACGTGGCGGATATCGACGCCAGCGCGTTTCTGCGATCGCTCAAGCCGCGGTCGACGCTCCCTATCCGTCATACCATCGGCATGACGGACGCGCTGTGCGGTCATCCCGGCCGGGTGAACGATGGACTACCTGAATCGCTTGAAGAGGCGATCGCTCGGTACGGCGTACGCTGGTTCAAGATCAAGTTGAGCGGCGACGTAGTGGCCGATCTTGCTCGTTTGCGCGACGTTACAGGAGTGCTGGACGGTTTGCCTGAGTATGGAGTGACGCTCGATGGCAACGAGCAATTCGCAGAGGAGTCACTCATTGCGCTGTTGCGCACGTTGCGCGAAGACCCCGCCCTGCGGCGCCTTTCGCGCGCCGTGGCTTTCTTCGAGCAACCGATGCCGCGTCAAGCGACCTTCGATGTCGACGTTCACACGATTTGCGCCGGCTTCCCCATGCTCATCGACGAAGCCGACGCAACACTGGATGCGTTCCCGCGTGCGCGGGAGCGAGGCTACAGCGGCGTCTCGAGCAAAAGCTGCAAGGGATTGTACAAATCGCTCATCAACGCGCTGCGTTGCGCGGCATGTAACGAAGCTGCTTGCACGCGGGCATTCTTCGTCTCTGGAGAAGACTTGACCACGCCCGCCGGCTTGGCAGTGCAACAGGACCTCGCGCTGCTGGCGCTGCTCGGCGTTCCACACGTCGAACGCAACGGGCACTACTACATCGACGGCATGGCCAACGCACCTCGCGACGAGCAACGCGCCTTCTTGTCTCACCATCCCGACCTGTACGAAGACTCACACGGACCGGTCCGCTTAAAGCTGAACGACGGCGCGGTAGCCATTGCCTCCCTCGGCTGCGCCGGCTTTGCGAGCGGTGCGATGCCCGACTGGAAGGCACTATCGCCGATGCGTCCCCAGGCAACGGCCCGCGCCAACTGAAGCTCATGCTGCGCACGCCTCCTTCGCATCAGAGCACACTCACGGAGCGGTAAATGGCAATCACGCGATTGGGCATTATCATGAACGGCGTCACCGGGCGCATGGGCATGAATCAGCATCTCATCCGGTCGATTCTCGCCATCCGCGCACAAGGCGGCGTGAGCTTGAGCAATGGGGATCGCGTAATGCCGGATCCGATCCTGATTGGCCGCGACCCGGACAAGATCGCGGCGCTGGCCCGCGAGCATGGCATCGAGCGATACGACACCGACCTCGACCGAGCGCTCACCAACAAGACGGATACGCTCTTCTTCGATGCCGCGACCACGCAGATGCGACCGGAACTGCTCAAGCGAGCGATCGCCGCGGGCAAGCACGTCTACTGCGAAAAACCGATCGCGGTCAATCTTGCGGAAGCGCTCGACATCGCGCGCGCCGCCAAACGCGCAGGCGTCAAGAACGGCGCGGTGCAAGACAAGCTCTTCTTGCCGGGTCTCATGAAAGTCAAGATGCTGCGCAACTCTGGATTCTTCGGACGGATGCTCTCGGTGCGCGGTGAATTCGGCTACTGGGTCTTCGAAGGCGACCTGCAACCGGCGCAGCGGCCATCGTGGAATTACCGGGCCGAGGTGCCATTGGCGCTATGTGCTCGATAACCTCTTCGGCGCGGTGAAGAGTGTGTCGTGCTTCGCGGCAACCCACATACCCCGGCGCTGGGATGAGCGGGGAGAGCCGTATCAAGCCACCGCGGACGACGCCGCCTACGCCATGTTCGAGCTCGACGGCGGCGTTATCGCGACGCTCAACAGGAGTTGGTGTGTGCGAGTGCGTCGAGACGATCTGGTCACGTTCCAGGTCGATGGCACCCATGGGTCGGCGGTCGCCGGACTGCAGTGGTGCCGGTCGCAATCGCGCATCAATACGCCCAAGCCGATCTGGAATCCGGACATCCCGCAGAGCATCGATTTCTACAAGGGCTGGCAGCTCGTGCCCGATACCACGACGTACGACAACGCCTTTAAGGCGCAATGGGAGTTGTTCATTCGTCACGTGGTCGAGGATGCCCCCTACCAATGGACACTGCGCGAGGGCGCCAAGGGCGTCCAGCTGGTCGAGCTTGCGAAACAGAGCTGGAAGGAACGGCGTTGGATCGACGTACCGGAATTGCCGGCGTGAAGCGATGATCGGGAAC
>VBCY01000233.1:3768-7617 GCA_005882995.1 Betaproteobacteria bacterium | reverse complement strand
GGTACTGGACCCTATCGCCTCAAGGAATGGCGACATGGCCAGAAGGTGGTGCTGGAAGCTAACCGGGATTATCGGGAAGATTTCTTTCCTGAAGCGCCTCCCAATGCGGATGCCGCGACCAAGGCACTCGTTGCAACGATGAAGGGCAAGCGGCTGCCGCAGATCGGCACCATCGACATCGCGATCATCGAGGAGTCCAATCCCCGGCTGCTTGCCTTCGACGGTGGCGAGTTAGACATGCTCGACGTTCGCTACGATCTGGCTTTGAAGGTCGTCGACGAGGCGGGACGGTTGCGTCCGAACTATGCGAACCGTGGCGTTCAGCTCGGACGCGCGACCGAGCTCTCTCTTGCTTATTCGTTCTTCAACATGGAAGACCCGATTGTCGGCGGCTATTCACCGGAAAAGGTTGCGCTTCGACGCGCCATCTGCAGCGCTTACAACGCGGACGAAGAGATTCGAATCATTCGTCAAGGTCAGGGCATGCTCGCTACCCAACCGATCCCTCCGGACGTTGCGGGACATGTGCCTGGGCTCAAGCCGCAAACGCCTCATGACCCGGCGCTCGCGCGAGCGTTGCTCGACCGCTTCGGCTACAAAGACCGTGATGGAGACGGATATCGTGAGTTGCCTGACGGTCGTCCACTGGTCTTGCACATAGCCTCGCAGCCAGACCAGACCTCGCGTCTGTTCGACGAGTTATGGCAGCGCAGTTTGCAGACGGTTGGAATCAAAGTTGAGTTCCTCAAGCAGAAATGGCCGGACCTGTTCAAGGCGGCGCACGCAGGGAAACTCCAGTTCTGGGAGCTTGGACTGACCGGTGGAATCGCCGACTACTACATGCAGCAGTTCTACGGGCCGAGCGCGGGTGCCGCGAATCTCGCTCGCTTCCGAAATTCGGACTTCGATGCACTGTTCCGCCAGAGCCGGCAGGTGGCCGACCCCGAGGAGCGGACCAACGTTTATGCGAAGATGATCGACATCATCGCAGCATACAACCCGTGGTGCCCTCTAGCGTTTCGCGTCAGCAACACTGTCATCGCCCCTTGGGTGTCAGGCTACAAGAAGAACGTGTACTACTTCATCCATCCCTGGCACTACCTCGACATCGACGTTGTGCAGCAAAAGGCCAGGAAGTAGTGTCGATGTCGACGTGGTCACGGAACCCTCTTTACAAGGTGGCCCGATGTACATATACTTCCACATATACGTTATTAGGAGTGCCTATTGTGGGCCAAGTCACTATTTACCTGGATGAACAAACAGAAAAGACCGCGCGCGCGGCCGCCGAATCCGACGGAGTTTCCCTCAGCAAATGGATCGCCCGACGGATCGAAAAGAACGCACGCGCCGAGTGGCCGGTTAGTGTGCGAGAGCTGGCTGGCGCCTGGCCCGATCTACCGTCGGTTGAACAAATTCGTCGCCACTTGACTAAGGACGTGACGCGCAGGCGTCTCTGACAATGCCGGCGTTCGTACTCGACACGAACACGGTCATCGACTATTTCAAAGGCAGAGGCAAGGTTGCCGAACGGCTGTTGGCCGTGGCTCCGCGGGAAATTGGCCTGCCCGCGATTGCCGTCTACGAAGTGTGGGTAGGGGTGCTTGGCTCTCAGCATGCCAGGCGGCGGGAGTCCCAATATGAACAGTTCCTGGCCGTGATCGAAGTTGTGCCATTTGATTCTGCGATAAGTAGACGAGCGGCAGAACTTCGCCTTGCGCTGGAACGTAGGGGCGAGTCAATCGGGCCACTGGATACGCTGATCGCAGGCACCGCTCTGGCGTGCGGTGCAACATTGGTTACAAGAAATACCAAGGAGTTCGGACGCGTAGTCGGACTCAAAGTCGCGAACTGGCACGATTGAATGCGCGGTCTTGCCGCTGCGCGGATCACGGCTAGCGCAGATTCTCCTCGGTGTACAAGGTCAGCTCCAGCAGGCGCTCGAGCAGCTGATCTTGCGGAATGCCAACGAAGTTCTTGAGCACCAGCTCCTTGGCGAACAGCCGGCAGATATAGCGGAGCTTCAGCATCTTGTTGCGCGCCGCGTAGACGAAATCCCGATGGCCGTTGTTGATGACCACAAGGTTGCGCTCGGCATCGAAGCGCGAACGCCATAGTTCCCCGGCCGCCTTGTGATACGTATAACCGGGCAGTCCCTGGTAGGTGGAATCTCCGCTCCCGGTCTTGCTGACCAGCGAGGCGGTCACCGTGATCTGCGCCTCGGCCCTGCAAACAACGTCGCCTTGGGTAACGACCACTTCGACGCGCGCGAGGCCAGGTTCGTTGGCTGCACGAAACGTCGCGATCTCTCCGTCGGTCGGTTCGAGTGTTCCTTCGCCTTCGAGCACCTTCCAGGCATGCGTTAGATCCTGCTCCACGACACGTCGGGCCCGGTCGCGCGCGACGGCGCGCACCGGTCGCGAGCCGCCGACCTCAACGACACTCGAAGTGGGATAGATCACGACCGAAAAGAGCGGCCCCGCGTACTCGAAGAATTGGCGTTGCGGTTCGGAGATTTCGGGATAGGCGCCGACCTCCATCGGGACGGCCTGCTCTTCGGCCTGCGCCGCTTCGCCTGACGCCGCGCCCGCAGTCGTTCTTGGCCGACGTTTGCCCTCTCCGCGATGCAGGTCGAACCAGTCGTACTCCTCGGCTGGCAGCGCCAAGAGCGCCTCCTTGAGGGCGCCCTGCACCGAGCGCAGCACATCGCGGCTCGCCCGCTCCTCCTCGGCACGCTGCTGGTCTTCGATGATCTTCGCAAGCCGTCCTTCGAGTGGCGCAAGCTCGTTGGCCAGACGCGCGAGCGTGGCGTCGTGGATCACGCCGAGTCGCGTCCCTGGCGTCAGGTTGAGATAAGGGGCGTCGATGATCCCCTGCACGTAGCCACTCGTCCACGGCATGCGCGCGAACACTTCGAGCTCGGCGAGATTCTCGAGCACGCGTGTACCCGAGCGATACAGCGACACCACGTTGGCTGGCGAATGCGCGTTCAAGTAGAGCTCGGCATAAACCTCGTTCTGCGCAGGCAGCGCATCATCGAGCTCGTGCAGGAGCCGCCCCTCGAACTGCCGCGGCTCGACCTTGAATTCGGCCCGCGCGGTCCGGTCGATGACGCGGATTGCTACACCCGAATGACGGATCCGGTCGCGCAGCTCTGAGGCGAGGTACCACTGGATTTTCTCGCCGCTGAAGTTCTTGATGCCCGGGAGGATGCCGCGGATCAGTACCTCGGTTCCCGGCTCGGGAAAGAGCGCCGGACGCGGCGTGATGCGGTAGCTCGGATCTCCTTTGCGAAGATGCATCTGCCAGGCGCGCCCGTCGTCGCCCGCCGAAGTCAGCAGAAGATCTTCACCGAGCGTCCAGAAGCTCAACAGCCCGATGCCGAACTCGCCCTGCAAGCCTTGCGTACCCTGCATCTTCAGGCGCCGCTTGATCGAGTCGCAGACGTGGGTAGCCACGTAGTGAAAGTCCGGCTCTCCGTCAGCGTTCCTGCGCACGCCCTCGCCGTCGTCCTTCACGCGCAGGTAATGTTGTCCCTTCTCCTTGCCGCGGGTGATGACGATGGTCTTGGCGCGGGCGTCGATGCTGTTCTCGACCAGCTCCGCCACTGCTTTCAACGGATTGCTCTGCGACAGCGCGATGATCGTGATCGCGTTCCAGTGGTCGCCGATGCGCAGATTGCCGGTCGCGCGCGGCTTGCCAATTCTTTCAGTGCGATGTGCCATGCAGGAACAGCGATAAAAAGCTGCGGCGATCGACCCGGCGATCTAGCGCGCGGAGGCCTGCCACGGATCGATCACGTTGATCTTGAGATCTGCAAAGTGCCGCGTATTGCGCGTGGCCAGCGTC
>VBCY01000233.1:0-3480 GCA_005882995.1 Betaproteobacteria bacterium | reverse complement strand
GAATGATCACTTGCCGAGCTCGGCGGGCCGGGGCGCCTGGCCGTGAAATTCCGGCAGATCCTTCGCCAGCCCCGTTTTCGCGAAGCGCGCAGCGATGCGCGAGCCCAGGTTAGGCAGCGGGCGGTTTTCCTCCTTTGCCGCGTTGCGCAGGATGTCGCGAACTTCCTCTTCCATGCTGCGCCCATGGCGCTCAGCCCGGCGCTTCAGCCGCGCCTTGACGTCGTCCTCCAGGTCACGAACGATGAATTGAGCCATGAATTATCCGAGGTACGGGATGAAGTGATATCATGATATCACACTTCTGGAGCGGACGTTCCGTGCCGAAGGTCCTTACGCGACGTCGACGAAGCCGATGGCAAAACCCGCCCCGAACATGCGCGCCCCAAGTTGGCCGCCCGCTTCTAGCCTCGACACGGCAGCATCGATTTGCCTAACGAGATGGGCGCCAAGCCGTTTAACGCCCAAAATAATAGGCAGAAATGATGATTATTAAATACTGGCGGAGAGGGCGGGATTCGAACCCGCGTTAGGGAGTTACCCTAAACACGCTTTCCAGGCGTGCGACTTAAACCGCTCATCCACCTCTCCGTTTTACCGCAATCGCAAAACTCTGACGACGGCCATGCTCCGCTATGACGTGCCCTGATCGAGAATCAGGCTGCGCGCCTTGCCGAGTTAAACGTTGAATTTTACGCGACTGCCGCACTTCCTACCGCCGCAAAATATCCACCGGCGGGGCCGGCTCCTTGCTCCAATCACTTAGCAGCGCAAATCCGATCGCGAGCAGAGTCGGTCCCAGAAATACTCCGATGAATCCGAATGCAACGACGCCGCCAAAGACGCCGATCATCACCAGGATGAAGGGCAGATTGCTGCCACGGCTGATGATCAGCGGCTTGATCACGTTGTCGACGCTGCTGACGACGGCGATGCCCCATACCACCAGGAAGATCGCCCATCCTGTCGACCCGTGGTAAAAAAGCCAGATCGCGGCAGGAATCCAGACCAGCGGCGGACCGATGGGGACCGGTGACAAGAAAAATGTTGCGAGCCCGAGCAAGGGTGCGGCAGGAACGCCCGCGATAGCGAATCCGGCCGCGGCCAGAATGCCCTGCATCAGTGCCGTCCCCAGGATGCCGTAGACGACACCACGGGTGGTTGCCGCGGCAACATTCGCAAGGTGCCTTCCACGCTCGCCAAAAATGCGCACTACAGTAAAAAGCAAGCGCCGCGTCATCGCTTCACCATCACGGTAGACGAAGAAAGCGATGAAGATCGACAGTGCCAGCAGCAGGACGCCATGTACAAGCGCTTCGCCGCTGGCAAGCGCCAACGCGCGAATCGGATCGATGTAATTTTTGAGTTCGGCGAGGAGGCGCGCGCTGTCGTGCGCAAAACTTGCCCAGTAAGCCTCAACGCGTGTTCCGATCAGCGGCAATCCGCCAACCCACGGCGGCGGATCCGGCGGTCCCTCGGCAATGAAACGCCGGCTTGCATCGAGGAGCTCCTTTGCATTGTCCGCGAGCGACACGCCGACGACGATGAACGGAGCGAGCAGCACCGAAGCTATCGCCAGGGTCATGAGTAGCGATGCGACTCCCACCCTTCCATGCGCAAGCGTGCGGACGCGTATGAACATCGGCCAGGTCGCGCAACACAGGATGAAAGCCCATACCAGCGCGGACAAAAACGGCTGGATGACGAAATAGCATCCGATAACGATCACTGCGAGCACGGCGAGCGTGATCCAGCGCTCGATCGGCGTGATCGGTTCGCCCGACGCTGATGGTCGCGGCTCGGTCACTTTCGTCCGCACCCATCCGCAAACCAAAACGCGCAATCGGCGGCGCGCCGCTCACACTTTGGACCCGTTGAGTGATGCAAGGCGCCCTCCCTTCTGTCGCAACGTCTCAGCCGACGTGGCGGAGAGAGAGGGATTCGAACCCCCGTTAGGTTGCCCTAAATCTGATTTCGAGGTAACCCGACTCTTCCGCATGATCAGTAGTTTACCACTCGCCGTGATCCGCAATTTTGGGTTCGATTTCGCGAGTTTTCCCCGCTGATCTACGCCGGAGGAAGGGTGATGAATCGACGCGACGATAACCAGTTTCGCCTCAAACCCGCAGCGCCGAAGGGCAATCGATCACCTCGCGGTGAGCGCTTCACGACGAGAGTGCTACGCGGCATCAATCGCGTCGGCGGCATGCCGTTGCGCAGAACATCCACGAAGCCGCGATCGACGCTGGCAAGACTCGGTCGCGGCGCCGGTGCAGCGGCCTTTGCGGGAGCGAAGTTAGACCCGTACTCACGTCGGGTAGTGATCAAGTCACGGATCGTTAATCTGAAGCAAGTGACCCCCCAAGCGGTCGACGCCCACCCGCAGTAGATCACGCGGGAGGGAGTCGGACACGACGGCCAGCCGACGCAACCCTCCGGATCGGGAACGGATGCGGCCTGCCGGCATGAATTCGCCGCGGCGGGTCGTAAGGATCGCCACCAGTTTCGCTTCATCGGGCTTCGCGCAGCGCGATGGCGAGCGCCTGAAGGTGCCTGCTAATTTGCTGACGGTACTGCGGCAACGCGATCTCGACGGTGTCAGCAGGGCACTGGCGGCCGAGACGGGGCTGTCCTATCGACCGCTGGAGGACGGTGAGCGCATCACGGGCGTCTATCGGCGGATGGTGGTAGCGGCAAGCGGACGCTTTGCGATGCTCGATGATGGCCTGGGCTTCAGCTTGGTGCCTTGGCGTCCCGTCCTCGAGCAACGCATTGGCCAGCAGTTGGGCGCGACGCTACGCGGTGATCACGTTATCTGGAGCTTTGGTCGTCAGCGAGGTCTTTCGCGATGGTCAGACCAATTGATGGATCAACCGGTATGGTCTGTCTGAGCCGTTTGCATGTGTCTCAGTTAGGGCCAGGATCGGTCGGTCGGCGCCGCCGCGCAAATTTCCCGGAACCGGTCATTTGAGTAAGAATCTCGTCACGGCGACGCGGGAGGATGCGGATGGCGCAAAAAAGATTCAAGGCGATATGCATTATTTTTGTCGTAGCGATGACCTGTCTCGATGCAAGAGGCGCAGTTGCTCAGGACGCGGCAGAGGGCAAGGTGTTGCGTGTGGCGGTAAAACCGATTGCGCCGTTTGTATTCAAGCATGAGACGGAACTGAGCGGTTTCAGTATTGATCTCTGGAACGCGCTCGCGCAGTCGCTCAAGGTCGAGACAACATGGGTCGAAGTCACGACAGTCGGTGACCAGTTGCAGGCGGTGAAGAGCGGCAAGGCTGACGCGGCGATCGCGGCTATTACCATCACGAGGGAACGCGAAAACATCGTCGACTTCACCCAGCCCTATTTCGACTCTGGCCTGCAGATCATGGTGCACGCCCAGGGCGGCAATCACTTACTGGATGTGTTTGATTCGATCCCATGGCCCACACTCGGTGTGCTCCTCGGCGCATTTATTGCCATTATGTTTGTGAT
>VBCY01000232.1 GCA_005882995.1 Betaproteobacteria bacterium | reverse complement strand
AGTATGAGCTTGCGAAGAATCTCGAAGAGAAGGTGCGCAGCAAGGAAACACCCAAAGTCAAGGTTCACGTCATCGGTTTCGCCAAGCTCATCGGCGAGCTCATCGATGGCCTTATCAAGGTGATGGCTTTCTTCGGCATTGCTGCGCTCATCGCAACCGCCATCATCTATGCCTACACGCGCTGCGTGAGGAGCACCGCGCTGGTGATCGCCTGCTCGATGGTGGCGGTGGTGTGGCAGTTGGGGCTGGTGGCTCTCTTCGGCTTCGAGCTCGACCCGTTCTCGATCCTGGTGCCCTTCCTGGTGTTCGCCATCGGGGTCTCGCACGGGGCGCAGAAGATGAACGGCATCATGCAGGACATCGGCCGGGGCACGCACCAGCTGGTGGCTGCGCGCTATACCTTCCGCAGGCTCTTCCTCGCCGGCTTGACCGCGCTCTTGGCCGACGCGGTGGGCTTCGCAGTGCTGATGCTGATCGACATCCCGGTGATCAAGGAGCTCGCCATGACCGCGAGCATCGGCGTCGCCGTGCTCATCTTCACGAACCTGCTCTTGCTGCCGGTGCTGCTTTCCTATACCGGGGTGAGCAAGGCGGCGGCAGAGAGGAGCCTCAAGGAGGAGCGCGAAGAGACCCGCGGCAAGGGACTGGGCAAGCTGTGGAACCTGCTCGATCACTTCACCACCCGCCCCTGGGCGATCGGCGCGATTGCGGTCTCGGCGATGCTGGTCGTCCTGGGCCTGGTGGTTGGCCACAACTTAAAAATCGGTGACTTGGATCCCGGTGCGCCGGAACTGCGGGCCGATTCGCGCTACAACCAGGACAACGCCTACATCACCGCCAACTATGCGCTGTCTTCCGACCAGTTCGCGGTGATCATCAGGACCGACAAAGAGGGGTGCTTGAAGTACCCCACGCTGGTCGAGGCCGATCGTTTGGCGTGGCTGCTTAAGCAGATCCCCGGCGTGCAAACCACGGTCTCCCTGGTCGACGCAGCGCGGCAAATCACCGCGGGTTCCTTCGAAGGCAACCCCAAGTGGCTCACCATCAATCGCAATCAGGACGTGCTCAATTACGCCGCCCAGCAAGCCTCGGTGAACAACCCGGACCTGTTCAACACTGCATGTTCGGTGATGCCGGTGATTGCCTACCTGGCCGATCACAAGGCCGAGACGCTCGCCCGCATCGTGCAAGCTACTGCCGAGTTCGCAGACAAGCACAACGATCCGGATCGCCAGTTTCTTCTTGCCGCGGGCAGTGCGGGCATCGAAGCGGCGACCAACATCGCTGCCTCATCACGTTTCGTAGCTGGCGCGCCGTCATCGTGGCGGTGGTGCCGCTCGCCATCACCTCGATCCTCTGCGAAGCGCTGATGGTGGCGCTGGGCATCGGTGTGAAGGTCGCCACGCTGCCGGTGATCGCGCTGGGAGTGGGGATCGGCGTGGACTACGCGCTCTATCTCCTCTCCGTGCAGCTTGCGCAACAACGCGCGGGGCTCCCGCTCACGGAAGCGTACAAGAAAGCGGTGCAGTTCACCGGCAAGGTGGTGGCGCTGGTCGGCGTGACGCTGGCGGCAGGTGTCATCACCTGGGCCTTCTCGCCCATCAAGTTCCAGGCCGACATGGGCATCCTGCTCACCTTCATGTTCGTATGGAACATGCTCGGAGCGCTGATATTGATCCCCGCACTGTCGTATTTCCTGTTGCCGGCGCCACAAGCCGCGGGCGCTGCACGCAGGAAAGTGAAGCCCCGTGCCGAAGCCGTCGCTGGAACGGCGTGATAGCGAAGAGGCGACTATGGCATTGCCCGGTTACAGCATGGCTACGCTCGAGCAATTCACGCAGCGGGAGATCGGCGTTTCCCCTTGGACGACTGTCGACCAGCGCCGCATCGACGAATTCGCCGATTGCACCGGCGACCGCCAATGGATCCATGTCGACGTCGATCGCGCGCGACGAGAAAGCCCCTTCGGCGGAACAATCGCGCACGGCTATCTAACCCTCTCCCTCGCCGCGTCGCTTGCGATCGAAGCGGGCGTGATTCCTGCCGATGCGGCGGCCGCGCTCAACTACGGTCTCGACAGAGTGCGCTTCATCGCGCCGGTGAAGGCTGGAGCGCGAGTTCGCAACCGCGTCGTGCTCCTTGCGGCAGAGGGCAAGCCTCAGGGCCGAGTCCTGATAACGCTGCAGAACACGATCGAGATCGACGGCGAGACGAAACCGGCGCTGATCGCTGAGTCGCTGGCACTGCTGACGGTGGGCGCGAGCCACTGACGGCGCGAGTGAGGGCAAGCACCGTGACAACCACACATCGGACGGCGCGCCGCATCCAGAAAGCGACGACGCCGCGCGCAACTGCGCGGTCACGCCCGAAGCGTACCTCGAAGGCGTCCGTGCGTTCGCAAACGAATGGGATGGCCGCACCGCGCGTGCGCCGCGATGCGGCCCGCGAGGCGCTGATCGAGCGGGCGGCGTATAACGCGCTCGCCGTCAATCCGCTTATCGGGATACGGCGCAAGGAAGTGCTTGGTGCCGCGACGACGTTGCTCGGGCACCTGGCCCGCCATCCGCGCATGGTCTCGGGGCAATACGCGAAGCTCCTCACCGAATACGCGCGCATTATCGCGGGGCGCTCGACGCTGACCCCGGCGCAAAGCGACCGGCGCTTTGCCGATCCTGCGTGGAGCGGCAACGCGATGTTCAAGCGTCTGCTGCAAGCCTATATCGCGACGGGCAAGACACTCGATCGCTGCATCGATGAGGCGCACATGGACGCCGCGAACACCGAGCGGGCGCGCTTCGTTGCCTCGCTGTTTGTCGACGCCATCGCCCCGACCAACTTTCTAGCGGGCAACCCCGCGGCGCTCAAAAGGCTTGTCGACACGAGCGGAGCAAGCGTGATCCGCGGCCTCGCAAACTTCGTCGAGGATATGACCAGCGGCGCAAGGCTGCCCAAGCAGGTAGACGCGCGCCCGTTTACGGTGGGGGAAAATCTGGCGACGGCTGCAGGCGCGGTCGTCTACCGCAATAAGCTGCTGGAGCTGATCCAGTACGTCCCTACGACCGAGCAGGTGTACCAGCGCCCCCTACTGATCGTCCCGCCGCAGATCAACAAATACTACGTTTTTGACCTCGTTCCTTCCAAGAGCATCGTACAGTGGTCGCTCGGCAGCGGCGTGCAGACGTTCGTAGTGAGCTGGCGCAACCCCACACGAGAATACGCGGACTGCGGATTCGACGCGTACGTCACGGCGCTCGAGGAAGCCGTCGATGCGATGCGAGACGTTACTGGATCCCCGGACGTCAACGTCTGGGGCGCATGCTCGGGCGGGATCACGCTGACGGCCTTTCTCGGCTACCTTGCGGCCCGCCGCAAGCGCAAGGTGCATGCAGCGACGCTGGCGGTCTGCGTGCTCGACACCTCCGTGGTGCGACAGACAACAGCGGGCCTGTTCGCGACCCCCGCGACCATTGCAGCAGCGAGGGCGGCATCGCGCAGGCGTGGCGTCGTCGAAGGGACTGACCTCGCGCGGATGTTCGCGTGGATGCGGCCCAACGACCTCATATGGAACTACGTGGTCAACAATTATCTTCTGGGCAACGATCCCCCCGCCTACGACATTCTCTTCTGGAACAACGATACGACACGGTTGCCGGCACGCCTTCATGCTGATTTTCTGGATCTATTCGAGTCGAACCCGTTTCAGAGCCCGGGGAAGTTGCGCGTCCGCGGCTCGAAGGTCGACGTCGGCAGGATCGGCATCGACGCCTATGTCGTGGGCGGGCTGACCGATCACATCACGCCTTGGCAGGGTGTCTACCAGACCGCGCGATTGTATGGCACTTCGCGCAGTACGTTCGTCTTGGCCAACAGCGGCCATATCCAGAGCCTGATCAATCCGCCTGGAAACACGCGATCCTGGTTCATGACCGGTC
>VBCY01000231.1 GCA_005882995.1 Betaproteobacteria bacterium | reverse complement strand
GAGCAACTCGTCTACGCGCCGCGCGACGCGCGCAGCGTCCCAGCCGAGAAGCTTCGGGACCGTCGCCACGTTGTCGCCGATGGTCAGATGCGGAAATAATCCAACCTGCTGGATCACATAGCCGATCGAGCGGCGTAGCAGGACCGGATCGATGTGCGTCACGTCGCGGCCGCCGACGGTGATCGATCCGGCGTCGGGCTCGATCATCCGGTTGATCATGCGCATCGTCGTCGTCTTGCCGCAGCCGGAAGGCCCGATCAGGACGCATATTTCGCCCGCGCCGATCTCGAGCGAAAGCACATCGACGGCAGGCGCGTCTTCGTCGCCGAAGCGCTTGGTGAGCTTCGAAAGCGTGATCATTTGGCGCGCATCCCTCTGGGAGTAAGGCGGCGTTCGAGCATGCCAAATAGGAAGTCGGTGGCCAGCGACAGCAACGTGACTGGAATCGCGCCGACCAGCAGCAAGGGGACGGCCATCATCGCGATCCCGGCCGTGATGAAGTCGCCGAGGCCGCCGCCGCCGATAAACGCTGCCAATACTGCCCCCGACACCACCTGCACCGCCGCGGTACGCAGCCCCGCGAAAATCACTGGCGTTGCGATCGGCAGTTCGACACGATCGCGGATCTCCCGCGGCGTCATCCCCATGCCGCGCGCCGCGTCGACGATGTCGCGCTCGACTCCGATGATCCCCGCAATCGTGTTGGTCAGGATCGGAGGCAGCGCCAACAGCGTCAAGGCGACCAGCGCTGGCGTGAATCCCGTACCAAGAATGGGCATCACCAGCGCAAGCACCGCAAGCGATGGCAGCGTGCGCCCGATGTTGGCGGCATTGATCGCTGCCAGCGCCGCGCCCGCGCGGCGTGCCACGGCGATGCCGGCCGGTATCGCGATCAGGGCGGCCAACGCCAGAGCGGAGGCGGAAATCGCGACGTGGACGCCGAAAGCCGTCGCGAACTGCGCCAGGTGCGTCGTGAGGTAGTGCCAGGCCTCGGCAAGCATCGCTTAAGCGCGAGCCCGCCGCAGCGATCGCTCAACGGCGGAGAGCGCCAGGTCGACGCTGACAGCGAGCGCGCATGCTGCGAGTGCGCCGGCCCAGATCTTGGGCGGATGATCGCCGGCGATGCCGTTGAAGATCAACGTCCCGAGCCCGCCGGCGTTCACATAGGCGGCGACGACTGTCACACTGATGACCGTCACTGCCGCGACGCGCAGTCCTGCGACGATGATCGGCAGCGCGAGCGGCAGCTCGACGCGGGCGAGAATCTGCGCCGCGCTCATTCCCATGCCGCGCGCCGCGTCGACGACCTCGGCGGGCACGTTGCGTATGCCGATTGCCACGTTGCGGATCAGAATGAGCAGCGAGAACGCGACCATGGCGATGATCGCGTTCGTTCGTCCGAGCCCCACCACCGGGATCAGGAGTGCCAGGAACGCGAGCGTGGGGATCGTGTACAGAAACCCCGCCACGGCGAGCGCTGCGGCGTAGAAACGTTCGTTGCGTGCGGCGACGATACCGATGGCGAGAGACAACACAAACGCGATCGAAAGCGCCGTCAGAGAGATCGTCACGTGCTCCCACAGCGCGATGGCGACCTGATCCCAATTGCGCAAAAACCAGCTCATGGAGCGTTGAAATCGCCGGCGCGAACGAGAGCCTCGATTCGATCGATGTCGGGGCCAAGAGGTCGGTCAACATCGAGCGCGGGGATCGCAGCGCGGACGCGTTCGTAGGCGATGCGCGCGCCGGCTCCCAGTCGATTGCGGTCGAGATCGCGCAAATCGATCGCCTGCGCCGCGATCAGCAGCTCGATCGCCACGAGGTAGCGCGCCTTCTCGATCGCATCCCCGAGCTTCTCCGCGACGCCGAGCGCCATAGTTGCGTGGTCCTCTGTTCGCTCGGAGACCGGCAGGAAGTCAAGCGATCCGGGATTGGCAGCGTGCCGGATGCCCGCCCACAACCCCGTCAGCGTCTTCTGCACGGTGGCGAAACCCGAATGGGCTGGGCCGTGGCGCGTGAGCTGCAGCGGGAGATCGGTGAACGCCGGCGACATGAATTTGATGCAGCGCTCGACGGCAAGGCTGGCTGCCTGCGCGAGCGCAATGGACATCGCATCGAGCGCGGTCGCCAGCGCCGGAACGTAGAAGTTGCCGTTGCGACCTGCTCGCTCGCGAGGCGCGTCATCCAGCGTGCCGCGCCGTGCACTTGCGCCACGACGCGCAACGACAGTGGGTCCTGCACACGTCGCGCAGCCCCGGGCGCGAAGAGGGCGCTCCCGGCGAGCAGCGCACGCAATCGCACCGCGACTTCGACTTGCCCGGGCGCCGGTCGTGCACCCGATGCGCGAGGATCGAGCGGCGACAGATTGGCTCGAAAACCCTCGAACGACAGCGCAACCGCCACGAGCCAATCATCGAGAAGGCGAACGAGCTGATGAAGGATGAGCGCGGCGCGGGCGACGGTCGCGGCGTTCGCGCTAATCAGCGCCAAGCCATCCTTCGCGTCAAGCGTGACGGGGACGAGCCCGGCGCGACGCAACGCTTCGCCGCCGGGCAGCCGTTCGCCGCCGAACTCGGCTTCGCCTTCGCCGATCAACGGTAACGCGACATGCGAGAGTTGCGCCAGGTCGGCGACGCTGATCGAGCCGATGCGTGGCACGACTGGAACGATGTCGCTGTTGAGCAGCGTGACCAGCGCATCGAACACGTGCGGCGATACACCCGACCCGCCGGCGGCCATGCCCGCAATGCGGGCGAACATCATTGCGCGCACCGATTGGCGATCGTAGGGAGCGCCAACTGCCACCGCCCGCGCACGGACGGCGCGCCGCTGATAGTCGGCCAAATCGTCGGACGCAAGGGGTAGGCCGGTATTGGCGCCGAGCGCGGTATTGACGCCGTAGATCGATTCTGGCGCAGAGGCGAGCCGTTCGACGACGGCGCGTGCTGCGGCGAGGCGGCCGTGCACGATGGGCGAGATCTCGACCGCTTCGCCGTCCCGCGCGACGCGCGCGACATCGTCTAATGTGACCGGCTGCTCACCGAGCCGGATCGTCATGGATACGTTTCGCGTGGGCCGCGCTGCGGCCGGCGTGCGGCGCGAGGATCTATTTGACGACGCCCTTGGCTTTCAGGAAATCGCGTGCGACGTCCTTCGGTTCGAGCTTCTCACCGTCGACCTGATAGTTCATCTGCGCCATTGCGGCCTCGTCGAGCAGCGCGCTGACTCGGTTCAAGACCTCGGCGAGCTTCGGATTCGCCTCCAGCGCATCCTTGCGTACGACAGGCACGACGTAATACGGCGGCCACAGGTTCTGGTCGTCCTTGAGCCGCGCGAGCTTCATTGCGCTGATCATGCCGTCGGTCGCGTAACCGTTGACGATCTGGATCTGGTCGTTCTTCAGTGCCTGATAGCGAAGCCCGATCGCGAGCTGCAGGTCCTCCTTGAACTCCATTCCATACTTGGCCTTGAGCCCCGGAATGCCGTCCTTGCGATCACGGAACTCGGGCCCCGCGCCCAGTTTCAATTCCTTCGACACTTTCGCCAGATCGGACAGCGTCTGTAGCTTGTATTTCTGCGCGGTGTCCGGACGCACGACCAGCACGTAGGTGTTATTGACAGGCGCCTGGTTGAGCAGCACGAGGCCTTTTTTCGCGTATGCGTCCTTCACCTTGTCGTAGACGGCCTTGGGATCCGTCATTGACTCCTCCTTGAGCACGGCGAGCAGGATCGTGCCCGTGTACTCCGGGTAGAGGTCGATCTGCCCCTCCTCGAGCGCCTTGTGCGCGATGAGCGTGCCGCCCAGGTTCAGCTTTTTCTCGACCTTGATGCCGGCCGCTTCCAGCGCCTGGGAGTAGAGCTCGGCGAGTACGAATTGCTCGGTGAAGTTCTTCGATCCTACGCGCACGGGTTGTTGGGCGTGCGCGGCGAATGCAAACAAAGCGGCGAATGCCAGTACCGATGCAAACGTGCGACTGCGTATCATCGTTCTCTCCGGCTTGGTCGACGGGCATGCAGCCTGCGAACCGGGCGATTCTGAAGGTGACCGTTCAGGGCGTCAATCGGCACGGATGCCGGCTTCGCGCGCGAGCTTTGCCCAGCGCGCAGCCTCTGTCCGCTGTAGCGTCGCGAATTCCGCCGGCGTATTGGCGATGGGTTCGGCACCGAGCGCGGCGATTTTTTCCCGCACTTCCGCTGTCGCCAGCGCCTTCGCGATTTCTGCGTGGAGGCGATCGACGATCGGTCCTGGCGTGCCCGCCGGCGCGACCAAGCCATACCAGGACGTGACTTCGAATCCCGGAAGGCCTGCCTCGGCCATCGTTGGCAGCTCCGGCGCGGCGGCAATGCGTGTGCGGCTCGCCACACCGAGCGCGCTTACCTTACCCGTCTTGATGTACGGCAGCGCCGCGGAGCTCTGTGCGAAGAACAGTTGCACATCGCCCGCGAGCACGCCCGCCATCGCCGGCCCGACACCATTGAAGGGAATGTGCACGATGTCGACGCCAGCCGTGCTCTTGAGGAGCTCGCCCGCCAGGTGCGCGCCGCTGCCGTTGCCGGGCGAAGCGTAGTTGAGCGTCCCGGGCTTCGCCTTCGCGAGCGCTATCAGCTCGGCCAGCGTCCGGGCCGGAACCGAAGGATGCACGATCAAAATGTTCGGCACGGTGGCGATCACCGTGATTGGCGCGTAGTCCTTCGCCGGATCGTACGGAAGTTTGGCGTACAGTGATGGCGAGATCGTCAGATTTCCCGCCGGTGCAAGGGTCAGGGTGTAGCCGTCGGGCGCCGCTTTGGCGCCCTGCTCCATGCCGATGTTGCCACCCGCGCCGGGCTTGTTCTCGATCACGAACGGTTGACCGAGCGCCTGGCCGAGCTTGTCAGCGACGATGCGCGCCAGCGCGTCGGCGGGCCCTCCCGGCGGAAATGGGACCAGAATGCGAACGGGCTTGCTCGGATAGGCCGTCTGCGCAGGCGCTACACCTGGTGCCTGGAGCGTAAGAAGCGCGACCATCGCCATGAAAAAAATGGAACGCACGCGCAAGGCCGCTGCCATTTTTCTCATCCAGGCAACTGCATCGATCATTGGAGCCGAGTGTACCCGAGCCGATCGACCTCGCGCGCGCGTTCCGCCAACTCCGAATAGCCGGCCGGATCGACGCGCGCGAAACCCAGAAGGAGCAGGGTCGCGCGAACGTCTGCCAACTCTTGCGCTGTTGCGACCGCGTCGAAAGCGTCGATCAGGCGCCTCTTGACGTCTTGCGCAACGGTTCCGGACGCGACGAGAAACGGCATCGGCGTGGTGGCAGTGCGTGCAATGATCCGCAGCCGTGCGGCGATGCTCGGCTCATGACGGCGAAGCATTTCGTGCCACCACGCGTCGAGCGGTCCAGCATCGGCGGCGCCGCTCAACAGGCAGTCGACGACGCGCCGCGGCGTGACGACCGGACCGATAGCGCTGCCGAAGAACCGCCCCCCAGCGGCAAGCGCGTGATCGGAAAAAAACGCGCGCGGCGCCTGGTATCCGCTCTGCGAATCTTCGACCGTGAATGCGAATCGCGCGCCGGCCAGATCGCGCTCCGAAGAGGCGCGGCTGTCGGCGCGAACAACGATGTCGCTCCAATATCGGGGCATGGCACCGAAGCGCGGCGGCGATGGAATCGGCGCCGCGAGAGGCACCGGGCGCAGCGTGGTCGCGTCGTCCCATGTCGCCCACGGGTACCCGCACATCACAGCGCATCCGAGGTCCCCTCGACCCCAAAGCCGGGCCAGCGGCGCGGGTGCAGCGTGGCTGATCACATCGAGGGGCACACCGGCATGCCGGCCAATCCATTCGAACAGCTGCTTCCACGCACCGGCAACTGCGTCATTGAGCGCGTACATGCGCGCATTGGCGATCATCGGCGATGTCAAAGATAGCGCAGCTTTTCGCCGATGCCGAGACGCGCCGCTTTGTCGAGCATCGTCGCCCCAAGCGCGATGTCCGACAGCGACAACCCGCGATGCCACAGCAGGATCGTCTCGCCGTCGCGCTCGCGACCCGGCTTCTTTCCGGCGACGATTTGACCCAGCTCGGCGTGGAGCGTCGCTTCGGTCAGTTTGCCGGCGTCGACATGTGCACGCAACGCGCCCAATTGCCCCGACTTGCACTGGCCCCAGTCGTCGACGACGACCTTGTCCATGACGTCGGTCAGCGAAAGCTCGACCGCGCTCATCGTTCCATACGGCACGACGAGCGCCGACGGCTTGATCCATGCCGTCTTGAGCATCGGCGCAGGCCGTTCGAGACGCGAGGCTTCGACGACGATGTCCGCGCCCTCGATACACGATTGCCAATAGTGCGTTGCAACCACCGGCTTGCGCAACTCCTCTGCGAGCCGCGCTGCGAACTCTGTGCGCGACTCCAGGCGGCGCGAGTGGACGCGGATCTCCGAGAAATCGAACAGGCGAGCAAGCAGACGCACGTTCCAGTACGCAGTGCCACGCGCGCCGATGTGCCCGAGAACGCGGCTGTCTTTGCGCGCGAGATGTTTCGCCCCGATGGCGGTAATCGCGCCGGTGCGCATGTCGGTGAGGCCCGCGGCATCGATCACCGCGACGGGTTGGCCCGTCCGTGGATCGAACAGGTTCAACAGTCCCATTTCTGAAGGCAGGCCCTGCCGATAGTTGTCGACATAGTCGCCAACCACCTTGACGCCGGCGAGCCACAAGGGCGCAACGTAGCCGCGCAGCACATTGAAATGGCCTCGGATTGCGCCGCAATCGCCGTCGCGTCCCGGGACCAGGTGCATTCGAGGCTCAATGACCGTCCGCCCTTCCCCTTGCGCGCGGAGCCCGGACTCGACGGCAGCAAGGATCTCCTCATCGGTCAACGCGAGCGCAGCGACGTCGGGACCGCTGAGGTACGTCAGAGTTAAGGAGGCTGAGGCCAAGAGACGGCGCAGAATGGGTGGGAGCAATCAGCCATTGTGCAAGGGACGAAGGTGACGCTGCAAGGTGCGCACCGCACAAAGCGACCTCGCGAAGGCTTCGCGCATCTCATCCCGGAGAGCCTCCGTCGCGGTCACGCGGGGCTTATTCAGAGGTTCCTCAGGCCGCCAATGCTTCCTCGATCTGCTCGTGCGCTGACGTGATGGCGTTGCGTTCGGCGTCGGGACCCAGCGCAAGGCCTTCGGCGTAAACGAACTGCACATCGGTGAGGCCGAGAAAGGTGAACACCGTTTTCAGATACGGGACCTGCGTGTCCGCCGGCGTGTTGCGGTACTGGCCGCCTCGCGTGAGCGCCACATAGACCTTCTTGCCCGTGAGCAGGCCTTCGGGGCCCTTCTCGGAGTAGCGGAAGGTCACGCCGGCGCGTGAAATCGCGTCGATCCAGTTTTTCAGCGGTGCCGGCACGGCAAAGTTGTACATCGGCACGCCCAGCACCACGACCTCGGCGGCCTGGATCTCCGCGATCAAGGCGTCGTCGCGCGCGACGCGCGCGGCCTGCTCCGGCGTGCGCTGATCAGCCGGCATGAACAGCGCAGTGAGCGCGGCTTCATCGAGAACCGGCACGTCGTTGAGGTCGCGTACCGTGAGCTTTGCTTCAGGGTCAGTCTGGCGCAGTCGCTCGACGAGCCGAGTGGCGAGGCGTGTCGAATGGGAAGCGTCGCGACGGGCGCTGGAATTGATCTGCAGGATGTTCATGCTTCGCTCCATCGGCTCGGGTTGTGATAGAGACACTCTATTTGTTGCTGAGATGATTCGGAAGCTGCCAAAATGGATAAGATCGTTCCATCACAGCAACAATAACCCCCCCGCTGACGACCCCATGGATCTCGAGCCAAACGACCTTCTCTTATTCGCACGCGTCGTGGATGAAGGCAGCTTTTCGCGCGCAGCGGAGCGTCTCAATCTTCCCAAGTCGACGGTCTCACGGCGTGTTGCTGCCCTCGAAGTGCAACTCGGCGAGCGGCTCCTGTTGCGCACCACTCGTAAGCTCACGGTAACGGATTTCGGTCGCGCGGTGCTCGAGCATGCTCACCACGTCGTCGAAGACGTCACCGCCGCAGCTTCCCTGGCTCACAACCGGCAGATTGAACCGAGCGGCCGGCTGCGAGTGTCGATGCCCGGGGATATGGCCAACCTCATGCTCGCGCCGCTGCTCGCCGAGTTCGTTCTCAAATATCCGGCCATCACGCTGGAAGTCGACCTCTCCGCCAGGTTCGTCGACCTGATCGGCGAGAACTTCGACGTCGCGATCCGCATGGGCGATTTGCGCGACGACGCAACGCTCGTCGCTCGACCGGTGGCGACATTCACTGGCAGTCTCTATGCCGCGCCCGCGTACATCGCCCGCCGTGGAATGCCCTCCGAGCCGGAGGCGCTTATGGAACATGACACCCTGCGCATCCTCTCACGCGCCGGAGACGCGATGCCGTGGGTACTCAAGCGCGGTGACGAGCGCTGGGAGGGGATTCCACCGGGGCGTGCGACAACCAACTCGCCGGAACTCCTTATGCGCATGGCACTGCAGGGCGCGGGCATCACGATGGTGACCGATCATTTCGCCTTGCCGTATCTGCAGCGCGGTGAGCTCGTTGAAGTACTGCCCGACTGGCATCTGCCTCCGGTGAACGCGTGGGCGGTATTCCCGGGTCGACGATTGATGCCGGCACGAACGCGCGTATTTCTTGACGCACTCGCGGAGAAGTTTACCGGGCCCGAGTGTCAGGCTGCCGAAGGCAATTTACAGAAGACCAAGGCACAGCTGCGGCCGACTCGATCGGCGACTCCAGCACTCAATTTACGGAAGCAGACGAGCAGAGCTGCAAATCATCCGTCGTCGCGACGTCTCCCGCGGTGAACGGATCTCCCTAGTTGGGCTGCCATTGCCCGGCAACGAATTCCCATCGTTCTTCCGGCATGTCCCAGTGTGCCGGAACCCAATGCCATCCGGGCCGTTTCACTTCCCAGCGACCGGATATCCATACGTAGTTGTCGTTTTCCCAGTGCCAATATCCCCTCATCCAGAAAGCGTTGGAAGACGGAGCGGGCGGAATGGCCTCCACGCGATTGGGCGGTGGCGCTGACTTTAGCGCGATCGATGCAACTTCGGTCGGAGGAGACAGAGCAGCCACACAAGCGCTTAGGCAAAGTACTCCCGGCAGAAGGTGGCCTGCCCTCACGCTATAGCCTGCTACAGGATTTGTTGAGGGCCAGGTCCAATCCCTGGACCAGGCCCGCAGTTGGGCACGCTACTCAGCGGCCCGGTCGTCAGGATCGTCGCATAGGGCGCCGGTTGTGCCGTGAACACCTGGAACCCCGGGACATCTGTTGTTCCCGTGCCCATGGTTGGAGCGCTTCCTCCCCACCAGTTGTTCTCCGCATAGACGAATGGCAAATACTGATTGCTGAGCGGGTGCGCTGGAGGCGGTGTGAGGAGGCCCGATATTGTGGTTGTCGTTGTAGCCTCAAGGTCGTTGATAGCGCTGCGCGGGAAGAAACAGTTGTTCCCCGTACTATTGAGCGGGCCGCCGCCCAGGTCGATCATCGAGTTGGCGATGGCATAGCCGAAGAACGAGTCGAAACCCACGCCAACACCGGTCAAGGAACGCGAGAGATCACTGTTTTGCACCTTGACGTTGAGGTTCGTCAGAGGAGAGATGTTGTTAATCCAAAAGTTGTAGAAGTGACTCCCGCTTATTCTACTGTTGATGATATCCACGACGATCGTCTGCGGGCTAGAGTCGGCAGGTCCGTCCCCTGTTGCGTAATTGTTGGTGACTTCCAGTCCATTGTTACCGCAGGTCGTGAAGCTGGTGTTCAGCAACTGCACCACACTGACGTCGCCCGCGCCCACTGAGCCGACGCCGAGGCATTCACCCGTGTTGTCCGGCGAAGCGGCCAGTCTTACGCCGCCCGCTCCGCCTGGAGGAGTAGCGTAAGCGGGTAGTCCATTGGTGATGGTCGTGCCCTGCACCATGACGTTTTGCAGGATCAATGATGCATAGGTACCTACGTTTCCGCCGCCATTGCCCCGATTGAACAGCTCGAGCATGTCTCCAGGGTCACCCTGGAATACGCTGTTCTGTATGCTGACGAAGGAGGTGTTGGTTCCGGCGGAGATGATGTATTCCATCCCGTTGGTCGACGCGCCACCGATCCCGTTCAGAAACAGGTTATTGGCGATCTTCTCGCTTAACGGTCCATCTCCGGCCGGGTTGATGAAAAGGCTGTCAGCATTGGCGCCGGCGCTACCATTGCTGTTTTCAACGTTATTGATCAGTAAGGCGAGAACGGTCCCGGTAGTCCCGATTTCCGTTTGTGTCGCGATTCCCTCGAGGGTACCGATTGCATTCGGACCACGGCATTGCTTGAGGAAGGCAACATAGTTGTTGTTCAAGGTCGCTTGGAGGAACGCATTGGAGTCGCCGGGGACGACGTTACGAAGATCGATGCCATCTCCGCAAACGCCATCGTGGACATAGTTGTTGCTTATTGTTGCGTTGGTGCGCACGGTCGCCGAATCGATCATGATTCCGGCCCAGCCGGCCCTGATGCCGGCATTGTGATTCGCGGCACCTGGCGTGTATTGTTCCAGGTAGAACGGTTGAACAATGAATCCGACCGCGCCGGAAATATTAAACCAGGACACATCGTTGCAAGTGATCGTCACATTGCCTTTGACGTCGAGCCCATAGATCCCGCCACGGCTGATCTGAGCGGCGGCGTCTGCTCCACCGATCACCAGATTCTTCACCGTCGTGTTGTCTGCCAAGGTGACCGCGTCTCCCGTTCCAGTGTTCCCCGTTGCGCTTGCATTGGTGATACGCGGAAGTGACGACAGACCCGACGAGGTCGGCACCGTCGTCGGCAACGTCGTGATGATCGGAAAATCCGGCAAGGGAAACAGAAGTGGCGGCGTCGAACTGGCTTGCAGGACATTAGAGCAAGGAGCGACGCCGGGGACGCCAGGTCCGTTTCCACCTGCAAGCGTTTGTCCCGCTTGTAATACGATGCCTCCATCGAGCGGCGGCACACTCGTCGACACTGAGACAATGATGATCGTATCGCCGGGATTGGAGGCTGCCTGCACCTGGGCCAAATTGTTAAACGGTGAAAGATAACCGCCGTCTGCGCTGAAGGGCGCGCCGGCCTGAACGTACCATGTGCATGAACCGGGTGCGACGGCAGGCTCCTCCATCGCTGGGCACGGGCCAGCCGCATTAGCGCGCGAAGCCAACCCCAGAAAAAGCACTGCAGCGACGCAGCCAGAAGCGACTGCCGCTTTGATGAGCCCTTTGTGCACCATGGTTCCCCCTACGATGTTCGTTGCCAAGAGACCCTCACTCGCGCGAATTCGCATGTCAGGGTTCACTCGGCGATTGCTGGCTCAGGCATTTTGTGACGATAACGCGTCAAGCCTACTCTCACACTTTGGAGAGTCCGTATAAAGCGGAATACTGTTTCAATTTGTTTCGCAAGTCTCGCCGGCTAAGGCTGGCGAAGGTCTCGTAATCCTTACAAGCGAAACCGGGCCGACGTTCGCCCTGACGCGAGATGCGCGTACCGCGCGCTTGAGAAGAAAAGGACTATCGAAGAACGCTTAAGGAATCGGCTGGCCGACTACGATAACTCCGTCGTCGACGGTAAAGTTGTGGCCCGTGTTCGTCGGACTCACCGTGACGTTCGAAAAATTGCCGGTCATGTAGCGCAGGTCCATGGGCCTGACGCTTGTGCTCGACTGCGTGATGTGAACATTATCGAGCGTCACATTCAGGATCGGCGATTCGGGCAAGCCGACGATGAAGCTGAAGTTGGTCGCGCCTGTCGCGGTCAGGTTCTGAATCGTGATGTCGTGCACGAACGGCGTTGTCGAGATGATTGGCTGCGGCGGGTCGGTGCAACAAGCCGGGGGCTGCTAGCGGGATAATAGCTGTTGAGCACGATCGGCTGGGTGACGCCGGTCATGGTCACGTTCTGCACGATGATGTCGTGGATCTGGCTGCCGCGATCGCGCCCGGTTTTGATGCGAAAGCCATTCGACGTTCCACTCATGTTGATATTGGCGAGGAAGATGTTGTTCGCGCCGTTGACTGCTTCGCTGCCCACCGAGACGCCGTGCCCGCCGCTGAATGTGGCGCCGTACACCTTGATGTTCTGGGTCGCCGCTTGCGGCATCGGGTCAGCGTGGGGATCCTGGTATTGCGGCGGCAACCCCGACTTGATCGCAACCTCGTCGTCTCCGTTCGAGATATTGACATTCATGATCGTCACGACATTGGACGAGACAACGTCGATGCCGTCGGTATTGGGAGAGTTCGACGGTGCAGTGATCGTGATGCCGTTGATCATCGCATCGGTGACGTAGCGCAGCCCAAGGTGCCACATCGGCGAATTCTGCAGCTGAACGCCCTGGACCGTGACGTTGGTCGTGTTCCAGAATTCCACCAGCCACGGGCGCGGCAAGCCATTGCTGCTCGGCGCAAAGGGAACGGCCGGGTATGGGAACGTCGCCGTCCTCGCCAGATCCCACCAGCTCTTGGCGCCCACGCCGGGCGGCGTCACACCGCCCTGACCATCGATCGTGCCATTGCCGACTATGCCCACATCGGTTGCGTCCATCGCCAAGATCACCGCTGAGTTGGCTGCGGGGCGGGTCCCGATGTAGGACGGCATGTAGCGCGATTGGTCGAGAGTTGCCAGGATCGTCGCGCCCGCATTCACCTGGAGCTTAACGTGGCTCTTAAGTGTGAATGGACCGGTGAGGAAAATTCCGCCACTGAACGTCACGAAGCCGCCGCCGGCGGCGGCACAGTTATCGACTGCGGCCTGGATCGCGCCTGTATTGTCAGTCACGCCGTCCGGCACCGCTCCGTAGGTCAGCGGATCGCATGCATTCTGCGCATCGGCGGAGCCGGCGGTAAGCGCCAACGCGAGGAGGCATGCACGCGAGAGCTGCGCCGCGCGCCTTTGTTCGCGCTTGAGAGGCGCGGCTGAGATTCCAGAGTAGCAGGCATGGATGTTTCCTCCGAGATGCGGTTTGAGTCGCCAGCGGCAATTATTGAGAATTACGCAACCGATTGACGTTTGACCCTCACCCCCAACCCCTCTCCCGGCGGGAGAGGGGTTGGGGGTGAGGGCCAGCTCATCCGAATTGCAACCGGTTGGCGCGCGAACGCTCAGTAAAATCCATGGCCGAAGCATGCACAGGCCTGCACTTTCATTACACCGGTAAAGAGCAAGAAACGTCAAGGCCTGTCGTAGATTGTCACCCCGATAAAAAGCCCCAGGCAGCAGGGGTAAGCTGCCCGGGGCTGAGGTCCGGCCTCGAGGAGGAGTAAAGGACCGGATGCGACCTCTGCAGCAAGTCACGTGCCAGCCGCTGTTGACACCTGCGCTTCGCGCTCCTTGTTGGGTTTGAGCGCGGTTCCTCGACGCGGTGCAGCACGCCCTTCGCGGGCGGGCGAACGCATTAGGATATGAAGATTCGTGCTTTCCATCTCTCAGTCTCATGCAATAGGCTGCCGCAATATCTTTGCAACATTCAAGCGCTAGAGTGTCTCCCAACTTTAGAAAACCTTGATGAAGATTCCCGAGCCCTCTAATGCGCCTGCGCACGCAGGCGAGGACGCACCCCCAGAAGCTGCTGCCGACAACGCGTCGGTCAAGGAAAGACTATCGTTTGCGGCCACGGTCGCAAACTCCTTCACTAAATTCGATGTTGCGCTGCGCGCTCGTCTCCTGGGACGACTCCTTGGTTCGGTCGGCCCCTTGGCGTTGCTGGTGGTCGGCGGCGGCGTCTTTGCCAAGTACGTGCGACACGCTCGGTGGCCGGAGATCCCGGTATCGTTCAACGACGCTGCCCGCGCCACGTCGAATCAGGTGTACGAACTCGTGCGCTACGTGGAGCAGAGCAATCCGAACTTCGTCGAGCGGCTATTAGCCGCACTTTCGCGAGATGGGCTCGCGCTTACGGTGGCTGGCGCGTCAATCGCCGCCGTTGCAATCAAACGTCTCTCGGAACGCAAAGACATGACGCGCACAAAGTCGGGCAACAGCCCTCGACGCTGAACGCTGGGGGTATCCTGCACCCAGTGCTGTGCACCGCTACGAAGGTGTCCGGCTAGACGAATCACGGGGCGCGCGAACAAGCTACCTCCTCGGCTGGTACAATCGCCGCGAGCCCCCTGGCGCCGACGCAAGGGGCTCGCGAACTGTCCACCGGGAGGCTTGCTGTGAGCGCATTACACGTTGCGGCGGAGCGCCGCGCCCGCTGGTGCGCAGCAGCGCACTGCTTGGTCACTGGGATCCTGCTCGGTGTCGTCGCGACGCGCATGGTCGCCGCCCCGGAAACCTTTTACGTCGGCGCGCTTCTGATCGGCCCGCTCGCTTACTTCGGCGCTTTCTTCGCCGTTCTGTTCTGCTTTCTTCGCGGGCTTCCCGGTTGGGCTTCGCGCATCGTGCCCGGTAACATCCACGCCGAGTACCGCGACTTGTTCGGGTTGCCGAAGCTCCGGTAGCGAGCATCATTCAGGCTGGCCCGGCTCATTGCCGTTATTCGGCGCGATCACAACGAGGGAGGACTTCAAATGTGTGATGTGTGTGGCGATGCGCAGCACGAACCTCAAGTATCGCGCCGGGATTTCCTGAGGACCGGCGCCCTCGCGGCGCTTGTGCCGTGGAGCATGGGCGTCGCGATCGCGGCCGACCCGCCAGCGCCCGGGGCACCGCCGCCGGCGAACGCCATCGCGCCTGCCGACGCATTGAAGCGGCTGATGGATGGCAACGCGCGCTACGCGGCCAACGCGATGAACGAGCGCGACTTCTCATCGGGCCGCGCCGCCCGCATCCAGGGGCAGTATCCGATCGCCCAGATCCTGAGCTGCTCCGATTCGCGGGTGGCGCCGGAGCTCACGTTCGACCAGGGGCCGGGCGATATCTTCGTCATGCGTGTCGCGGGCAACATCGTGAGCCCTAACCTGCTGGCATCTCTCGAATACGGCGCCCAGTTCCTGGGGGCGCCGCTCATCATGGTGCTAGGGCACACCGGATGCGGCGCGGTGGACGCCGCAATCAAAGTGCTGAAGACCAAGGCCGTACTTCCGGGTCATTTACCTGAGCTCATCAGCGGGATCAAACCGGCGGTTATCGTCGCCGAAAAAACGCAGACCGGCAATTTGCTCGACAACGCGGTCACCGAGAACGTGCGACGCCAAGTGGCTCGCCTGAAGAGCTCGCCCCCGGTGGTACAGAAGCTCTACATGGCTAAGAAGATCGACATCGTGGGCGGCGTGTATGACCTCGCCACCGGCAAGATTGCACTCGTGTAAATGCTACCGCTGAGCGCCGGTGTTCTGTCCTTGTGAGCTACGACGGGTCACAGAGTCATCCACCGCTTGTTCCCGCTGGTACGCGGCCTTGGCCTCATTCATGCACTGCGCCTTGGGTGAGCCTTTGCGAGGCTCCTGCGGCACGGTGGTGTGCAACGACCCAGTGTCCGGCCTTGGACTGGAAGCGCTCTCCGGCGATGCCCCAGCCGGTGGGTTCGATTGCGCGAAAGCGCCGAAGCTGAACACGCCCATTGCAGCTACGGCCAGAAGTGACGAAAACGTTCGCCTCATGACGACCTCCTATCATCTTGCAACTGTACTTTTTGGATCGTCTCGTCACTGCGCGGTTCCCTGAATGGCTCGTCATGAACCTTGGCTTCTTGGCTTCCATGAAGGGCTTCGCATTTGCGTCCGGCCACGATAAAAATTACGTCGCGCCCTGGCAGTGAAGCTCTTTGCTTGCAGCCGCTACGGAACTGGGCGATCACGGCGTAGCCATCCATGTCACGCACGCCGATGTCGCGACGCTTCCACCGAGCCCTACGAAGCCCCGCTGAGTTTACGAAGCGCGGCTGGCGCGAGGTCTTGACTCGCACTGGGCAGGCCATGTCGGCACACAACATGCCGATCGTTGCTGCCGGAATCGCCTTCTACATGGTCTGGGCGCTGTTCCCGGCACTGGTGGCGCTCGTCCTGCTCGGCATAACCGTCCTCGGAGAACAGGAAATGCTGCATCTGCTTTCTCGCATTCGCGTCGATCTGCCGAGCAGCGTCGACGCGGTCGTTGGCGCGCAGTTGAGCGCTATCGCGCGCCAGTCGCGCGCCTTCTCGAGCTCTGCGTTCATTGGCAGTGTCGCCGTCGCACTATGGGGCGCGATGCGCGGTGCCCGCGGACTCATCGAAGCGTTGAATCTCATCCATCGGCAACGGGAGACGAGGTCTTTCGGGCATCGCCAGGCGCTGGCCTTCGGCTTCGCCTGTCTGGGTGGAGGCTTCCTGATCATTGCGATCAGTCTCATCGTCGCAGTGCCTCCCTTCCCTTCCGGATCGGATGGCGATATCGAGTCCATCCCGCTCGCACCTTGGCAGTGGCCGATTCTCATCGGCGCGCTGATGAGCTCTCTTGCGATCGTGTATCGCTATGGACCGGCGCGGCGCAAGGCCAAATGGCGCTGGGTTAGTTGGGGAGCGGCGGCGAGCGCAATCGTGTGGGTCATCGGTTCGTTTCTGTTTTCCTACTACGCTTCCCGATACATGCGGGCAAACCTCCTGTTGGGATCATTGGGAGCGGCAACGATTTTTATGCTCTGGTCGTATCTCACTGTCCTGACGTTGTTGTTTGGAGCACAAATCAACGTCGAGATGGAGCGTGAAGCCGACGTCGAAACGACGCTCGACCGATAACGCTGAGTAATCTATTGAGATTCCGCAACCGAGTGACATTTGACCCTCACCCGCGCTGTCGCGCGCCCCTCTCCCGGCGGGAGAGGGGTTGGGGGTGAGGGCCAGCTCATCGGCATTGCAACGGATGTCACGCAGTTAGGAAACGCTCAATGGGTCGCAGCGTCAACCGCACCTGGCTCGCGAGTGCTGTGCGCGGCAGCCAGCGTCTCGGCGGGCAGCGTGCGGCGAGCGAGCGGCTGCAGACGTCGCTCGTCGAGAAAGGATCGCAGCGTTGCCACGCGCGCGTGCGCGTCGGCGAGCGCAACGTAGCCGTCGGGACGCAGCAGGTAAAGCGCATTGGGCGCGAGGCCCTTGCGTTCCATCTCGGGACGCCACCCGAATCGGTGCAACGGCAACTCACGCTCCGCGCACAGCGTCGCAATGTCGTCGATCGGTTCGCCGTAGATGTGAACCTGCCAGTCGAGTACTGCGAGCGGCGCGAAGTTGTCGCCGCGATCGTCAGCGTGCTCGATCCACGGCAGCCGGTCGCCGCCGTGGACCTTGCCTGCCGTACCCGCGTTGAAGTCGCAATGCCGATAGCTGATCGCCGTCTGCGATAGCGTGCGAAACATGAAGCGACGAGCGCTCTCCTGCGCGAGCACTGCGGGGACGACACGCGGCACGACCGACAGCCGGACGAAGCGGGCAATCGCCCCGTCGCGCGTCGCGAATGTGAAGACACGATCGGTCGTCGCGACGAGGCGATGCGCGAACGCCGTTCGCTCCGGCTCGTAGCTGTCGAGCAGCGCCGCGTCGGCACAGCCGTGCAGCACGGCGGCGAGCTTCCACGCGAGGTTGGTCGCATCGCCGATGCCGGTGTTCATGCCTTGGCCGCCTACCGGACTGTGGATGTGCGCGGCGTCGCCGAGGAGGAACGCGCGGGCGTCGCGAAAGCAACGCGCGACGCGGTGATGCACATGGTACGTCGAAAACCAGTTGACCCGATCGACCGAGATGCGCATCCGTTCGACAATGGTCTTACTGACGTCATTCCAGCTGACGTCGCCGCGGTGCTCGGAACCCGGCCGCACGGTTCCAATCAGTCGCGCACGCCCGGACGTTTTCAGCGGGAAAACCGCGAGGAAGTCCGACCTGTCGAGCGCAACGTGCAGCTCGTGATCCATCACCGGCCCGCTTGCCTCGACGTCCGCCACGTAGAACACGTGCGCGTAGGTTCCGCCGGGAAAATCCGAGCCGAGGATCTCGCGCACTTTCGAGTGCGCGCCGTCGCAGCCGGCAATATACGAGGCTTTACACGTTCGTTCGCTGCTATCGGGCATACGTAGCGTCGCTCGAACGCCATCGACGGATTGTTCGAAGGCGACGAGCTCAGTGTGCCGCTCGACGTGCACGCCGAGCTCTTGCAGCTCCTCGATCAGCAATCGCTCGTGTTCGTCTTGCGCAAAAATCAACGCATAGGGGAAGGGACTCACCCCCGTCCCCATGATACCGAACGGCGCGCGGCCGACCTTCCTGCTCGCGACCCAAAGATTGACCGCGGCGAACGGCAATCCGCGTTCGACCACCTTATCGGCGAGGCCGAGCTGACGGTAATGCTCGAGGATGCGCGCGTGAACGGCCAGCGCGCGCGAGGTCGTTCCGGGCTCAGCCGTCTTGTCGATTACCAAGACGCGAACGCCGAGTCGCGCAAGCCACAAGGCGAGAACGAGGCCCGTGGGACCCGCACCGACGACGAGCACGTCAGTATCGCTGTCGACTGCGCTCATCTTCGCCGAGCTGGCGGTCGACCTCGAGTGTTAGCCACTACGTTTGCGCGCGCGGGTACGAGCCGCCTTGTGCGCGGCGGCGGAGCGCTCGGCAGGCCCCTTGGTCTGTACTGCTTTCTGCGCCGCGGCGGAACGCTGCGCAGCCCCGCGACGGCGAGCGGCAGAGCGCGCCTGTGCGGCAAGCGCCGGCTTTGACGCGGCCGCAGTGTCCTCGCGCTTGAGCGCTCCCACAATCGCGCGCGAGCGCGTGCTCGACACGGCCGTTTCGCCGTGCTGACCCTTCTCGTAAGCACGCTCGGCGCTGCGCCGTGTCTTCTCCGACACGGTTCCCGGCGCCGGCGGCGGCAGGTCGACACCGGCGCGGCGCGCCTTCGACAGGCCTATCGCAATCGCCTGCTTGGTCGAGCGGGCGCCGTGCTTGCCCTCCCGGATATGCTCCATTTCCTCACGGACAAACTCGCCAGCCTGCGTGGTGGGTGCCTTTCCCTCGCGTTTGTCTTCGCGAGCGCTCTCGATCGTCTTGCGCTCCGGCATTTTTGCCTCCGTCGTGTAATGGGGTTATTCGACAAGAGCAAACAACGTGCCGCGATGCGTCGTCTGTTGCGAGGCCGCATCACCTGCCAGGTTTCGCAAGATTTACAGTTCGGAAACGCAATGTTGCAAGCGGAAGTCGAATCGACGTGCGTGCCGAGTATCCCCTAGCTAATTACGTTCGATAGGTCTGTCCCGCCGTATCGAAGATGTCGCAAAGGTCATCGCTGATCACGATCGCGCAGCGGCTGCGCGAGGACCTCTCGGGACTTCGCTTCGGCCCGCCGGTGTATCACGTGTACAACCCGCTCACTTATGCCTGGGCGGCGCATCGCAAATATCTGGCGCGCTTCGGCAAGGGCCGGCACCCGGTGCTCATCGTCGGCATGAACCCCGGCTACTTCGGCATGGTGCAGACAGGCGTGCCGTTTGGTGACGTGACGATGGTTCGCGATTGGCTCGAGATCCATGAGCGTGTGCGCCGCCCGCAGACCGAACACCCCAAGCGGCCGATCGAAGGCTTCGCGTGTCGGCGCCGCGAGATCAGCGGCGAGCGACTGTGGGGATGGGCGCGTGAGCGCTTTCGCACGCCCGAGCGCTTCTTCGCGCACTTCTTCGTGCTCAATTATTGTCCGCTCTGCTTTCTTGGAAAGAGTGGTGCCGTCCGAACGCCGGACAAGCTGCCCGCCAGCGGGCGCGAGTTGCTGTTCGCCGCCTGCGACCGCGCTCTACTGACCGCAGCTGATGCAGTCGGGGCGAGCTATGCCATCGGCCTCGGGCGCTTCGCCGAGCGTCGCGTAGTCGCGGTACTTGGCGACGTCGTCACCTGCGGTGGCGCGCCCCATCCGAGCCCGGCGAATACGCTCGCGAGCCATCGCTGGCCCGCCGCCATGAATCGCGCACTTGTGGCACTCGGGGTACGCGTGCCGTTCGATCGGTGAGCAACGGACCAGCCTCAGTAGCCCTCCTCCACTGCTGCGTCGACGATGCATATGAGGTCGTTCCTGTCCTGTTTGTCAGGCAGAATGGTGCACTCGACCAGGCAGATACATCCTTGTCGTCCGAAGTGACTTACGCAGGTTCAAAGACCCTCCATGACCAAGCCAACCGATACCCCGCGTCACATTCGCCTGACCTCACATCCGATCGACGGGCCGGCGACGGCAGCCGCGATCCGCTGGGGCGCCGCCGATCCGCAAGAGCGGGGTCCGGTTGTCGGCACGACCTTGGTCCGCGCTCAACGCAATGTCATCGGCACGCACTCCGGCTCCTATAGCGTCTATCGCGCGCTGGCGGTAGCATCCGGCGCGCTCGACCCCCGGCACCGCGCCGATCTCACCGATACGACGCCGACCGATCGGATCGGCCCATACCCGCAATGGTCTGACGCAGGCCGGATCGTCTCTCTCGATCCTTTCGGCGCAATCGTCGCCGAGGTCTTCGGCGACGCAATCACCGCCGGCATCGACATACGACCGACCATCGCCGTGACCAAGGCGCATATCAACATGCCCGAAGTCCATGCCGCGATGGCGGCGGGCCGGCTCAAGCCCGACGGGGATGTGCTCTGCAGCAACGGCTCTGCGGTTGTGACCAAGGCCGCGGTCGAACCGGTGTGGTGGCTGCCCGGTGTCGCGCAACGTTTCGGTTGCACCGAAGCCGAGCTGCGCCGGACGCTCTTCGAGGAAACCGGCGGAATGTATCCAGAGCTGGTCACGCGCACCGACCTGGAAGTCTTCCTGCCTCCGATTGGGGGGCAGACCATCTACATCTTCGGCGATCCGCGCGATCTCGCCGACCCGAACGTGCCGTTAACGGCGCGCGTGCACGACGAATGCAACGGATCGGACGTATTCGGCTCCGACATTTGCACTTGCCGGCCTTACCTGACTCATGCAATGGAGGAATGCATTCGGAGTGCCCAGGCACCGAATGCCGGTGGATTGGGCGGCGTGGGTCTGATCGTGTACAGCCGCAAGGAAGGCCGCGCGTTGGGCGAAGTCACCAAATTCCTCGTCTACAACGCGCGCAAGCGGCAGATCGGTGGCGACAGTCCCGACACCTACTTCCTACGCACCGAATGCATCGCGGGTGTGCAGGACATGCGCTTTCAGGAGCTGATGCCAGACGTATGTCACTGGCTCGGCGTGCGCAAGATCCACCGTCTCGTCTCGATGAGTAACGTGAAGTTCGACGCGCTCACCGCGGCGGGCATTGAAATCGGCGAGCGCGTGAAGATACCCGATGAGCTGGTGCCGGCCGACGCAAAGGTCGAGATCGAGGCCAAGATCGCGGCCGGCTATTTCACCGACGGTGCGGTCCTGGATGGCGAGCCGCTGGCCACCGTCAAGGGGCGAGGGCTCGTTTGAGCAGTTCGCGACGCGGCCCGAACGGCGTATCGACGCATCACGCGCCCACCGCGGTCGCGACCGATGGTCAGGGCTTGACAAGCGGTGTGGCCTATCTGCGATCAGCGCGCGCGATTCGCGAACGTTGCGGAAACATTCTCGATGCTGTGCGCGCAGGCCGATCAACATTCTTTCGCGTCGACGAGAGCAAGCTCGAGGACGCGGCACGTGTCGTGGAGCGCGTGACGCTCGAGCGCTATCCCGACTTGAAAGTGCCTTTCCATAGCCGGTGGCGGCATTTTTCGGCAGGCGGCCTGGACCGAGCTGGGCAACTCGACCAGGCGCTCGGCTCGGCCTCTGCCGCCGAATGCGCTCGAGCGCGAATCGATCTGGCATTCATCAGTGTCCTGCTCGATGCGGGCGCAGGTGCCGCCTGGCGCTATGTCGAACCGGGCACGAAGCGCATCTACACGCGCTCCGAAGGCCTTGGCGTGGCGAGCTTTCACGCGTTTATGCGCGGCGATTTTTCCGCTCGGCCGGAAAAGCCATTGCAGGTCGATGCGGATGCTCTGGCACGCATCGACACCAACAATCTCGCCGCGATGTTCCAAATGCGAGATGACAATCCACTGGTCGGCGTCGAAGGTCGCGTAACGCTGCTTCGAGGGCTGGGACAGGCTCTACGCGCTCAACCCTCGCTGTTCGGCATCCCGCCGCGGCCCGGACATCTGTTCGATGCCCTGACGGAACAGGGCAGCCGACATGCGCTCGGCGCGGAAGAAATCCTTGCCGCGTTGCTCGAAGCACTGGCGCCGATTTGGCCTTCGGACCGGAAGCTTGCCGGTGAGTCGCTCGGAGATGTGTGGCGACACCCGCTCGCGGGCGGACAGCGGACTTCCGCGGGCTGGGTGCCGTTCCACAAGCTTTCGCAATGGCTCACCTATTCGTTGCTGGAGCCGTTTCAATGGGGCGGGATCGATATCGATGGAATAGACCAATTGACCGCGCTGGCCGAATACCGGAACGGTGGGTTGCTGGTCGACACGGGCGTGATCGTGCCGACCGATCCGACACTGAAGCAGCAAACGCATCGCCCCGGTTCCTTGCCGATCATCGAGTGGCGCGCATTGACGGTTGCCTTGATGGATCCGCTCGCCGAACGAGTGCGCCAGCTGCTCGGTCGCGACGCCGCGGCGATGCCGCTCATCGCGGTTCTCGAAGGTGGCTCATGGGCGGCGGGGCGCGAATTGGCGCGGCTATTGCGCGGCGGGGAACCGCCCTTCAAAGTGATCAGTGACGGAACGGTATTCTGAAAACGACCGGGCGCAGGCCATCGGCTGGTTCGGTCGCTTACGGCGCCTCGACAATCATTCATCAGACCAGGCCCCAATTAGCATCGACCCATGCCCATTCTCCCCCCTAACGTCCACGTGATTGAGCACCCGCTCGTGCAACACAAGCTCACGCTGATGCGCAAGCGGCAGACCAGCACAAACAGTTTCCGCCGACTGCTCTCGGAACTGAGCGCGCTGCTCGCCTACGAAGTCACGCGCGAGATGCCGATGCACGCGGTCGAGATCGAAACGCCTCTTGAGCCGATGAAGTCGAATCTGATCGATGGCAAAAAGATCGTCTTCGTGTCTATCCTGCGCGCCGGCGCCGGGATTCTCGACGGCATGCTGAACGTGGTGCCCGGCGCGCGTATCGGGCACATCGGACTGTACCGTGCTCCGAAGACTCTGGTCGCCGTCGAGTACTACTTCAAAATGCCGCAGAACATGCAGGACCGCGACGTGATCATTCTCGATCCGCTGCTGGCGACCGGGAATTCCGCCGTGGCCGCCGTCGATCGACTTAACGAAACCCGTCCGCGCAGCATCAAGGTCGTTTGTCTGCTGACGGTGCCCGAAGGCCTCAAGCATTTCTACGATAACCATCCCGATGTGCCGGTCTACACCGCGCACGTCGATCGCGAACTCGACGAGCATGGTTACATTCGCCCGGGATTGGGCGATGCAGGCGATCGCCTTTTCGGCACGAAGTAGCAACGGCACGAAGTAGCAACGCGTTGCGACGCCCGCGCGAGTTGCCGAGAGCGCGCATCGTTTGCCGAAGCGGCCTGTAATTTCTACAAAAAGCGCACGCTCTTTGCAGCAGGGCACGCGCATCTCCTCGGAAGTCGCTATAGATCTTTGGCCCCGGGGGAACGGCATAAAACTTGCACCGAAGATCAACCAGCCGGCGCGTTGCTGCAACGACGCAGTGCAACAGCGCGAACACGTGCGGATCAGTTCTGCATGGACTCGCGGAGCCACCTTGGGGCGCGACATGCCGGAGTGTGCGGACACGTAGCGATGTCGCAGTAATGAGGGAGGTCCCTATGCAGGTAGTCGAGCGCGCCGTAGTTCCGGCGAATGAGATCACGATCATCCTCGGCGCATTGAATGCGCTGAAGCGCGGCGATGCGTCGGTGCGTTTGCCGGCGGACTGGCCGGGGGCACTGGGACGCGTCGCGGATGTGTTCAACGACGTCGTCGAACGCAACGAACGCATGGCGCGAGAGCTGGAGCGCCTGAGTCGCGTCGTCGGCAAGGAAGGAAGGCTCGGCAAACGCGGAACGCTCGGCGACGTCACGGGCTTCTGGCGTGACTCGATCGACGCAGTGAATCAGCTCATCGATGACCTCGTGCATCCGACAAGCGAGACGGCGCGCGTGATCGGAGCGGTGGCGCAGGGCGATCTGTCGCAGACGATGGCGCTGGAGATCGACGGCGAGCTCCTGCAGGGCGAATTTCTTCGCACCGCAAAGACGGTGAACAAAATGGTGGACCAGCTGGGCTCGTTTGCCGCGGAGGTGACGCGCGTTGCGCGCGAGGTGGGTACCGAAGGCAAGCTCGGCGGCCAGGCGCGTGTCAAAGGCGTGGCGGGTACGTGGAAGGACCTGACCGATAGCGTTAACTCCATGGCGGGCAATCTGACCGCGCAGGTGCGCAACATCGCCGATGTGACCACCGCGGTGGCCACAGGCGATCTGTCGAAAAAGATAACGGTCGACGTCAAGGGCGAGATCCTGGAGCTCAAGAACACCATCAATACGATGGTCGATCAGCTGCGCTCGTTCGCCTCCGAAGTAACGCGCGTGGCGCGCGAGGTCGGTACCGACGGCAAGCTCGGCGGCCAGGCCGATGTGCAGGGCGTGGCGGGAACGTGGAAGGATTTGACCGAGAGCGTTAACTCGATGGCGAGCAACCTGACCGCGCAGGTGCGCAACATCGCGGATGTGACCACCGCAGTCGCCCGGGGTGATCTCTCCAAGAAGATCACCGTCGATGTCAAGGGCGAGATACTGGAGCTCAAGAACACGATCAACACGATGGTCGATCAGCTCTCGTCGTTTGCCTCCGAAGTGACGCGCGTAGCGCGTGAAGTCGGCACCGAGGGCCGTCTCGGCGGCCAGGCCGACGTGCAGGGTGTCGCCGGCACCTGGAAAGACCTCACCGAGAGCGTTAACTCGATGGCGAGCAACTTGACCGCGCAGGTGCGCAACATCGCGGATGTGACCACCGCAGTGGCCACGGGCGACCTGTCGAAGAAGATCACGGTCGACGTCAAGGGCGAGATCCTGGAGCTCAAGAACACCATCAATACGATGGTCGATCAGCTGCGCTCGTTCGCCTCCGAAGTAACGCGTGTGGCGCGCGAGGTGGGTACCGAAGGCAAGCTCGGCGGCCAGGCCGATGTGCAGGGCGTGGCGGGAACGTGGAAGGACTTGACCGAGGGCGTCAACTTCATGGCGACCAATCTCACCGATCAGGTGCGCAATATCGCCGACGTGACCAAGGCGGTGGCCAGGGGAGACCTGTCGAAGAAGATCACCGTCGACGTCAAGGGCGAGATATTGGAGCTCAAGAACACGATCAATACGATGGTCGACCAGCTCTCGTCGTTCGCCTCCGAAGTAACGCGCGTGGCGCGCGAAGTCGGCACCGAAGGCATGCTGGGCGGGCAAGCCGACGGGCGCGGGGTCGCGGGCACGTGGAAGGACCTCACCGACAGCGTGAATTCCATGGCGGGGAACCTTACCAGCCAGGTACGCGGCATCGCCAAGGTAGTGACGGCGGTCGCCAACGGCGACCTGCAACGAAAGCTGACGGTCGAGGCAAAAGGCGAGATCGCGGCGCTCTCCGACACGATCAACGGCATGATCGAGACGCTGGCGACCTTCGCCGATCAGGTGACCACTGTCGCCCGCGAAGTCGGTGTCGAAGGCAAGCTTGGCGGACAGGCCAAGGTGCCCGGTGCCGCCGGTACGTGGAAGGGCCTCACCGAGAACGTCAACCGGCTCGCAGCGAACCTCACGACCCAGGTGCGGGCGATCGCGGAAGTCGCGACTGCGGTCACGCAAGGCAATCTCACGCGATCGATCACCGTGGACGCACGCGGCGAAGTGGCGGCGCTCAAAGATACGACCAACGAGATGATCCGCAACCTCCGCGACACGACGCGGAAGAACACCGAGCAGGACTGG
>VBCY01000230.1 GCA_005882995.1 Betaproteobacteria bacterium | reverse complement strand
GCCGCAACACTTTTTGGTGTGTCTGTCGTCTGTCCCGCCGCCGAAGACAAGGCCTGGTCATACGCCGGCGCGACCGGACCCGCGAAATGGGGCACGCTCGAAAAGGGCTATGCGCTTTGCAAGACCGGGGAATTACAGTCGCCTATCGACATCCCCGACGCCAAGGTGCGCAAGGGCGATCTGCCCTCGCTGCTCTTCAACTACAAGCCGTCGCCACTTCACATCATCGATAACGGCCATACGATCCAGGTCAACTATGCGCCCGGCAGCTACGTGAGCATCGATGGCAAGCAATACGAGCTCGTGCGGTTTGATTTTCACAAGCCGAGCGAGGAAAAAATCGACGGCAAAGGCCACGACATGGAGGCGCACATGTTCCACCAGGCCAAGGACGGCAAGCTCGCTGTCATCGCCGTGTTTCTCGATCCCGGCAAGGAAAATCCACTGATCAAGTCGCTGTGGAGCAATCTGCCGCAAACCAAGGACAAGGAAAATGTGGTCGACAGCGTCAAGATCAACGCGCTCGAGCTGCTGCCGCAGGACAAGGGTTACTACACCCATCCCGGATCGATCACTACGCCGCCATGCACTGAGGATGTTAACTGGTACGTGCTTAAGACGCCTGTGCAAGTCTCCACTGACCAAATCGCGCGCTTCGGAAGGGTTTATCCGATGAACGCGCGCCCGGTGCAGCCGCTCAACAATCGGGACATGATGGGGACGCTGCGGTAGCCGACGGAGGCAGCCAGTCCCGACGAGGGCTAAGTCTCCTAAACTAGCGGTTTCGCCGCGGACCAAGCGCACGCTTCTCTGAAGCCGCCTCACCGAATTGACGGCGGTACCAGCGGGAGAATCCGCTCGGTGCCGAGAAGCCTAGGAGCGATGAAACCTCCGCGAGTGTGCGGCGCTTGTCGGCGAGGTATCGCGCTGCAAGTTCTCGCCGCACTCCGTCAACGATTTCGGAGAAAGTCTTTCCCTCTTCAGACAGATGGCGATGGATCGTGCGCCGGGTGACCCCGAGATGTTGGGCCGCCAGATCGATCGTGCAATTTCCTGTGCTCAATAGCGTTACCACGAGTTGGCGAACCTGCGAGGTTATGTCCTGCGCTTTGCCAGCGTAGTCCGCCTCGACGAGTCCCTGCGCGTAGCGCGCCATCATCGGGTCGGCGTTCGGATTGGGAGCCTCGAGATCTTTTCGAGCACAGACGATCCCATTGAAGTCGTGTCCGAACTCGACGATGCGGCCGAACACCCGCGCATGCACAGAACGGTCGGCCGGCGCATCGTGAGCGAAGCACACACGCCGCGGTTTCCATTCGGGACCGAGCAGCGTTTTCAGCACCCTGAACGCGACTCCTATCGCGAGTTCGGTCGATTGCCGAACCGAGCCTGATCCGCCGACAACCAACTCCTCGCGCAGCACGACGACGTCGCCCGCGTCTTCAATTGTCAGGAACAGCGCTTCGTTAAGCCGATTGGCGTAGCGCGCCAAAGCCTCGACCGCGAGCCGCAGCGTGGGTTGCTCACGCATGAGCAGACCCAGAGGGCCAAGGTTGGACAGCCGTCGAGTCTCTGCCATGAGCAGCCCGAACGCCTCGACGCCACCGCGCTCCGCGGAGGCTTCGAGCAGGCACCGGACTGCGTCGATCGGCACCTTGAGTTCCTGCTCTCGCAGGCAGCGCTGAGGCAATCCGAATTCGCTCAGCAGACGATAGGGATCCAACCCCACCTTGACCGCGACATCGGCGTAGTTAGTAAGGCTGGCGCTTCGGACGAGTCCAGGCATACCGCTGAAGTCCCGAAGGGATAAGTCTATGTCACCGTCGATCAAGCCGCAATGCGCTTGACGCGGGACAATGCAACGCATCACGAATGCATCGAAGCTAAAACGAGCTCCGATCCGGCTTAGACAAGACATCCCGGCCATGTCGCTTTCCTACATCACATACGACCCGGTGGCTCATCGGCCCGCTCCGCGACGCTATGCGTGGTCGGTGTTCGCCATCCTCTTTGCCCTCATGGTCGTCGACTACATCGATCGCCAAGTCGTCGTTTCGATGTTCCCCCATCTGAAGGCGTATTGGGATCTTTCGGACAGTCAGCTTGGCGGTCTGGTATCGATCGTTTCGATCACGGTCGCGCTGGGTGCGGTTCCGCTATCGCTGCTGGCCGACCGCTGGAGCCGCGTGAAGAGCATTTTTTTCATGGTGCTGATCTGGAGTCTTGCGTGCATCTCCTGCGCCTTTGCAGCGAGCTACTTGCAACTGCTTGGCGCGCGCAGCGTCGTCGGTCTGGGAGAAGCGGCGTACGGCACCGTCGGTGCCGCGCTTCTTGCCAGCCTCTTTCCGCTGCGCATGCGCAGCACCGTCCTCGGCGCCTTCTTTGCAGCCGCCACGATGGGTTCCGTGCTGGGCGTGATGCTGGGAGTTGCTGCTCTGCTTCGTGTTTCTGCTCATCGTCCGCGACTACAAGACGGTCGCGCTGCCATGCAGTGTGCAACCGGACGGCAAGCCGAAGACCGCGGCGCGTACGGTCATCGCCGAACTGCTTCGGCCGCGCACAGCACTCATGACCTGCGTCGGAGCGGGGCTCAATCTGCTCGTGGTTTCCACGACGTGGGCGTGGATGCCGAGCTTCTTCAACCGCTACTATGGTCTTGCGCCGGATCAGGCGGGGGTGAAGACCGCGCTCGTCGTGCTGGTCGGAGGCTTGGGAACGCTGCTGTGGAGCGTGGTCGCCGATCGCCTGATGTCGCGTCTGCCTCGCGCCCGGCTCCAGGTCCCCGCGGCCACGGCGATCCTGACCGCGGTGTTCATGATCACGGCCTTCGCCGTCCTGCCGCCGGGCAACGCGCAGTTCGCGCTGATCATTGCCGGATCCCTGATGATGACGGGGAGCGTTGGCACGACGGATGCGGTCGTCATCGACGTCATGCATCCCAGCGTTCGCGCGACCGCGGCCTCGATTCTTTCGCTCACGCGCAATCTTTTCGGGCTGGCGAGCGGGCCCTTGCTCGCGGGCGCGCTGTCGGATGCCTACGGATTGCCGTTCGCGATGTCCGTGGTGCCAGTGGTGTGCTTCATCGCGGCCGCGCTGTACATGCTCGCGGCACGAAACTACGAATCCGACATGAAGAACCTAGATGCAGTCGCGCCTGTGCGCGCTGCCGCTCTCGAACCGCAGGCGGCTTGACATGCTGAGGGAAAAGTCGTCAAAGGCGAACAACGGCTCCTCGAATGCCGGCAAGTCGACCGGCGGCGCGAAGCAAGTGCCTGTACGCAAGAAGTCGACCGGCAACTGGAACCCGGATTGGGAACCCTTTGCCAAGCTCGACCCCGCGTGGACCGAAAAGGTGATGGCGATGGCCATCGCGCCCGCAGTTGCCGGGGCGCTCGACGCCAAGACGATCGAGCTGATCGGCATCGCGCTCGACGCCTCCTGTACGAACATGTACGCCCCCGGTGTCCGTCGCCACATCCAGCGTGCAATCAAGGCTGGCGCAACTAGGGAAGAGATCATCGCGGTACTGCAGCTGACGAGTCTGCAGGGCTTGCACAGCATGTGCCTCGCCGGACCGATCCTGCTCGAAGAGATCGAGGCTCGCGAGAAGCGCGCGGGCTGATTTTCACCCGCCCGGAGTGCGAGCTAATGGCTTTCTCAAGCGATGTCCCCAGAAGAAAAGTCAATGTCACGTGAGATCAAGTGCCTGAATGCACTCTCCGTCACCATGATCCCGAATACCTGTAACGAGCAACGCCGAAACTTATCGCAACCCTGAATTGAAAGGAAAACCCCATGAACTTCCTCGACGGATCTCTGTTCCCCGAAAACCAGGAAAAGCTGGTCATCACCTGCGCGCCCTACGGGCCGGAATGGATGCCTTCCGACTTCCCGGAGGACATCGCGTTGACGATGGAGGCGCAGATCCAGAAGGCCGTCGACTGCTACAACGCGGGCGCTACCGTGGTCCACGTGCACGTGCGCGAGCTCGACGGCAAGGGATCCAAGAAACTGTCCAAGTTCAATGAGCTGCTTGCCGGCATCCGTGCCGAAGTCGCCAAGTGGCTCTCCGACGACACGCGCCACATGCTGGCCGATCTGATCCCCAAGCCCGACCAGGTGACGATCGCGATCAACAGCAACCAGATGAACGTTGTCGAGCAGATGACGGAAGCCGACATCGCCGGCACCTCGCTGGCGGACCCCGTGACGTACCGCGCCTACCGCGAGATGACCATTCCGGCCGGCCCGGAATGAGCGGAAGAGCACATCCGCCGCCTGTCGGCGAAGGGCATTCAGACGCACTTCCAGCTCGCGAACATCACCCAGCTGGAGACGGTGGAGCGCATGATGCGTCGCGGCGCCTGCAACGTGCCCCTGATCCTGACCTGGGTCGCCATCGGCGGCGGCTTCGACGCGCCGAACATCTACAACCTCGCTAATTTCGTTCGCGCCGTGCCCGATGGCGCGGTGCTCACGCTCGAGACGTCGATGCTCAACGTGCTGCCTATCAACATGATGGCCATCGCCATGGGCTTGCACGTGCGCTGCGGTATCGAGGACAACATCTGGACGCAGGATCGCAAGGCCAAGATGAGCAGCGTCAAGCAGATCGACCAGCTCGTGCGCATATCGCGCGAGTTCGGCCGCGAGGTGGCCAACGGCAAGGAAGCTCGCGAAATCTATCGCATCGGCGAGTTCTACAAGAACGCCGACGAGACGCTGGCGCGCAACGGCTTTGCGCCGAACCGCAAGGCGGGCGCACGCGGTGCGCCCCTGCGCGTGGCCGCCTGAAGCGTTGCCGGACGAGGAGGACAACCATGGCTTACGCAGTTCGCTTTCACAACACAGGTGGACCCGAGGTGCTCCACCTGGAAGAGATGGCGGTCGGCGCCCCCGGTCCCGGTCAGGCGAAGATTCGTCACATCGCTGTCGGTCTCAATTTCGCCGATACGTATTTCCGCACCGGAATGTACCCGGCGCCTCTGCCAAGCGGCATCGGGGTCGAAGCCTCCGGCGTGGTGGAAGCGATCGGCGAAGGCGTGAACAACGTTGCGGTAGGAGACAAGGTCACCTACACCGGCTTCGTCAACACGCTGGGCGCGTACGCCACGGAGCGGCTGATTCCAGCCGCGCCATTGATCAAGCTGCCGCCGAGCATCTCGTGCGAGATCGCGGCGGCTATGACGATGCGCGGACTGACTTCCGCCTATCTGCTGCGCCGCATCTGGTCGTTAAAGGCTGGCGACAGCATTCTGTTGCATGCCGCAGCGGGCGGCGTCGGCCTCATTGTGTCGCAATGGGCCAAGCTGCTGGGCCTTACCGTCATCGGGACCGTGTCGACCGAGGCGAAGGCGCAAGTCGCTCGCGCCCACGGCTGCGATCACGTCATTCTGTATAGCCGCGAAAACGTCGCCAAGCGGGTGCGTGAAATCACCATCGGCCTCGGCGTGTCGGTCGTTTACGACAGCGTTGGCAAGGATACGCTTGCGGCGTCGCTCGATTCGCTGAAGCGGCGCGGACTGCTCGTCTGCGTCGGAACGGCATCGGGTCCGATTCCGCCGATCGATGCGATGCAGCTCGCGATCAAGGGGTCTTTGTTCGTGACTCGTCCGGCGCTGGCGGACTACATTGCCGATCCTGCGGAAAAGGACGCACTCGCCGCGGAGATCTTCGGGCACGTCGCGGCGGGCAGAATCAAAATCGAGATCAACCAGCGCTACGAACTGAAGGATGCGGCGCAGGCGCATCGCGATCTCGAGTCGCGCAAGACGACCGGGTCGTCGATTTTTGTCGTCTGACACCGAAGATCGGGAGGACTCGAGATGAATGCAACCATCGCGCCTGCCGTTACTCGCTCGGGTACGCGCGGATCCATCAAGGTCGAACCGTTGACGTGCTCGATCGGTGCGCTGCTCGAGAACGTGAGCTTAGGCGACGTTTCGCGCGACGACGCATTGTTCGCAGAGATTCGCGCGCTGCTCCTC
>VBCY01000034.1 GCA_005882995.1 Betaproteobacteria bacterium | reverse complement strand
AAGCTTCATCGCCATCTCTGTGGGAATGTTGGCGTTGGCAGCGGCCACCAACCTCCGCCCGGAGAGAAGCTTTGCGCTCGTCACCTCGAGGTCGTGGTACCCGGCGCCGTACTTGAATGCGGCGCCGATGGTCTTGGCGCAGTTCAGGCGGATATAGTCGTAGCGTATCTCGCCGTCGTGGTATTCGGTGCTCCTGACCCGGTTGTGATAGTCATCGTTGATACGCTGGAAGAATGCCGCGAGAGCCTCCTTCTCTGCGGCAGGGACGCCGTAGACGCGCACGCCGATGATCGATCGCTTGTAGATCTCGCCGAAGTCGAGACCGAACGAGGCCGTGTCACCGAGCGACGAGTTCGTCTTGAACAGGTACTCCTTCTTCGGGACGCTGACCATGAGATCGTCGGTGTAGAAGCCCTTGGCGTGCTTGGGCGCTCGGTCGGCGTAGAAGTTGGCGGTGTAGACGAGGTCGTCGCCGGGCGCCTGGACGCGAATGGCCAGGGCCAGGTGTCCCGTCGAGCCACCCTTGGAGGTCCCGTAGCTGATCAGCAACTCCATGTCGTACGGATCCTGTCGCAGGACGTTCGCAATCTCGTCGATGTTGGCAGGTTCCGGCCCGCCCTTGGTTCCGAAGTCGGCCGCTGCCACATCAGCGGCGAGCATCAACACCGTCACAGCACACCAAACCGTGGCCCTTATCCGCGTTGTCCCATGGCACATAGATGTCACTCCATGCGAGATAGAGCAGTCAACCGTTCTCGGGTCGTGCTACCGTCGCACGCCGGCGCCAGATGATGTAAGGGATCACGGCCAGCGCCGAGACCACGAGGTAAGCAAGAACGGTCGCGTTGATCGCCGGCGAAGCGGCATTGAGCGTCGCGACCAGCAGCGCAAGTCCGGGATTGCGCGCCGCACTGGAAATGGCCGTTGCAGTGCGCGTCGCGGGCTCCGGACCGCCGAGCAGATGCCCGACGGCCAACGCGAGGATCGTGACGATCATGATGGCGAGTGCAACGTTTGGTCCGGCATCGACCACCTGACGCCAGATGTCGATCAGCACGACGACGAGCAAGACGATCAGCAATGCGGTCCCGAGCTTGCGGAGTCTCGGCTCGACCCACATTGCCTGCTCGGTCAGGAAGTGCCTCGTCAGCATGCCAAGCCCGAGCGGCAGCAATTGGGCGATGAACACCTGCCGCGCCAGTTGCTGCGGAGCGATCGTTGCCTGGCCGCCGTAGTATTCGTTGAACGCCGCGATGGAGAGCGGCATCGATGCCACCGCCAGGACGGCCATGGCGATCTGCAGCCCTGGCGCAAACGATTGATGTCCTCCGGCGCCAAGCGACCGGCGCAGAGCAACGGGCGCGCCTGGGGAGATCGCCATCAGCACAATCCCGATCTGTGCCGCTCGGGAAAGGTCGAGTGTCCGTACAACGAGCCATGCCAGCGCCGGCACGGCAACGAGAACCGAGAAGAGTGCCTTCAGCATCAACCCCGGTCGCTTCGCGACCCAGCGGAACTCGCCGGGCACGATCGCCAGCCCCAAGTCGAACATGACTGTGAATACCGTCGCAACAGCAGCGGCGGAGATTGTCCATTCCGGTATGGGGCCGGTTACTGGCATGGCTCATAAACCTAGCAACACGAGATGGGGTCCCAAATATCGCAGTGGCATTACTGTGATCCATTGCGCGACTCCCTCTCTGACTTCAGGCCATTCGCGAAACGAAACGACCGAAGACAACGCTTGCGCCAAGGTTAAGTCCGAGGGCGGGTCAGAACCGCATGGTGGAGCAGACCAGGGCGCGGCCTTTCCAGTACATGCCGTTCAAACGCAGGCGGAGATTTTCAAGCGCGCTCGTGCTGCCCTTGGAAAACTCTATCATCGCTGCAGGGCGTGAGCCGTCGCCTTCGACGTGCTCTATGGTTGAGCATTCGAGCTGCGCCGAATACTTCTTGAGCAGTTCCTTGATCTCATCGTCGCTGGTTCCAGGCGCGATGTTTCCGATCCAGAGTTTCATGTCTTTACCTTCCGCCAGCTCACAGTATGACCTTCACGAGCTGCCCGAGCAGCTCTTTAGGCGAAATCATCGTCAGCAGCAAAGGCGCGACGGGCAACAGGGTCATCACGACGAGTTGCACCACGGTGCCCGTGAGATGCGCGCGCCGCAGCGCCTGAAACAGCGGTCCGCCAATGACAATGGAGAAATCCTGCTCGAGTGAAGTTGCTCGCATACGCTTGTTCTCTCGTTGTGGGCGGCGGTGCAGGATCGCGCTGCCAGACTGCGGGCAGACGCTTCAAGCCATGATGTTCACGCCGCCATCGACATACATCGTCTCGCCGGACAGCCGCCGCGCGTACGGTGTCGCAAGGTACGCGCACGTGAAGCCCACATCCATGATGTCGACCAGCTCGCCGGCTTCGTTGAGCAGCAGGTCGAAATCCTTGAGACCTGAGGCGGCGCGCGTTTTGAGCGGTCCGGGAGAAATGGCGTGCACGCGGATCCCCTTGCCACCCAGCTCGTACGCGAGGTAACGGCAGCAGGCTTCCAGAGCGGCCTTCACCGGCCCCATCACGTTGTAATTGGGCACGACCTTGTTTGCGCCGTAGTAACTCATCGCGAACAGGGTGCCGCCGTTCTGCATCAATGGTGCCGCCAGCCGCGCCATGCGCACGAACGAGTGACACGAGATGTCCATCGCCTGCTTGAAGCCATCGGCGGAACAGTTGATGAGCGGGCCGCGCAGATCCTCCTTCGGAGCGAACGCGATCGAGTGGAGAACGATGTCGAGCTTCCCCCAATCCTTGGTGATTCTCTCGAAGACCGCTTCCAGCATGCCGGGCGTAGCGACGTCGAGCGGCATGAAGATCGGCGCTTCGAGCTCCTTGACGAGTGGTTCGACGTAGGTCTTGGTTTTCTCGTTGATGTAGGTAATGGCCAGGTCGGCGCCAAGCTCGCGAAACGCTTTGGCGCAGCCATAAGCGATCGAGTACTGGTTGGCGACGCCGACGACGAGCGCTTTGGCGCCCTTGAGAACGGGGCGGGGAATTTCGATAGCCATGACATGAGTCTCCTAGAGTTGCATCTGAGTCACCCGAGACGGAACGCGTAGCTCGGCCTCGGTTGCCGCCAGCACCTGCTCGACTGATACGTCGGGCGCTGTCTCAATCAGGGTTGCGGCTCCGTCGGCGAATGAAATCACTGCCATTTCGGTGACCACCAGACTCACTGGTCGCACTGAAGTCAGGGGCAGCGTGCATCGCGTGACGATCTTCGGCTTGCCTTTCGCCGTGTGCTGCATGGCCACCACGACACGCCTCGCGCCCGTGACGAGATCCATTGCGCCGCCCATACCCGGCACCATCTTGCCGGGAATCATCCAATTCGCGAGCCGGCCCTGCGCGTCAACCTGAAGCGCGCCAAGCACCGTCATGTCGACGTGCCCGCCACGGATGAGGCCGAAAGACATGGCGCTGTCGAACGTGCACGCGCCTGGCAAGGCCGTCACGGGGCGGCCACCGGCATCGGTGAGCAGCCTGTGCTGCATCCCCTCCTCGGGCGCCGGGCCAGTGCCCATCAACCCGTTTTCGGATTGAAAGAAGACGCGCACGCCTTCGGGCACGTGATTGGCGACCAGCGTGGGGATCCCGATGCCGAGGTTCACCAGCATGCCCTCGCGCAACTCGAGCGCGATGCGCCTGGCGATGATCGTTTGTGCATCCATGGCTGTCAGGTATTCGTGATCAGATAGTCGACCAGCGGCGCGGGGGTCATGACATGGTCTGGAGCGATCACGCCGACCGGGACGATGTGTTCGGCCGCCACGATGACCGTGTCGGCGGCCGTAGCAATCACGGGATTGAAATTGCGACCGGTCAACGCATAGGTGAGATTGCCGAGATAGTCCGCGAGGAACGCACCGACGAGTGCGAAATCCGCGCGCAGCGCAATTTCCAGCAGGAATTCCTTGCCGTTGACCGTGAGCTTCTGCTTGCCGGTCTCGACGACGGTGCCGACACCGGTCGGCGTAAGGATGCCGCCAAGCCCGAAGCCGCCGGCGCGAATGCGTTCGATCAGGGTTCCTTGCGGTACCAGCTCGACCTCCATCTTGCCGCCGATCATGCGCTGCTGAGTCTCCAGATTGGTTCCGATGTGGCTGACAATCGCCTTGCGTAGTGCTCCTGCACTGACAAGCTTGCCGATGCCGACGCCGGGAGCGGCAGTATCGTTGGCGATCACTGTCAATTCTCGCTTGCCCTGCCGCACCAGCTCGTCGACGATCCGCTCGGGCGTTCCGACGCCCATGAACCCCCCGATCATCAGGCTGGCGCCGTCTGGAATCTTTGTAACGGCCTCCTCGAGGGTCAAGGTGCGCATTCGATCACTCCCCGTTAATGCTGCGCCGTAGCGCGCGTTCCCGCGAGCAGGGATCGCGTGTGGCGCGCGATCATGAGCTCCTCGTTGGTCGGAATGACCCAGGCTGAGACGCGGCTCGCCGCAGTGCTGATCCGCGGCCCATTCGCCTGGTTGGCGGCCGCATCAAGCTCGATACCGAGCCACGACGCGTCGCGGCACACACGCTCGCGCAACGAACGGCTGTTCTCGCCGATCCCCGCAGTGAATACGATCGCGTCCAGTCCACCGAGCGCGGCGACAAGCGAGCCCAGCTCGCGGCCGATGCGGTAGGCGAAAAGGTCGATCGCGAGCTTCGCGTCGGGCTCGCTGCTTTCTTCGAGCGTGCGCATGTCGCTGGAGACGCCCGACACTCCCAGCAAGCCTGACTGCTGGTAGATCAGCTTCTCG
>VBCY01000228.1 GCA_005882995.1 Betaproteobacteria bacterium | reverse complement strand
AGCAGCGCACTCAAGGATCCACCGCTGTCGCCGAGCGTGGCGAAGAGCACCGCCCCGGTCACCGCTACGCCAAGGGCACCGCCGATGGAGCGCGACAGCGAAATCGATGCGGTGGCGACACCCAGGGACTCTCGTCCTGCCGCGAGCTGGACGCTTACCTGCGTCGGCGGCATCACCATGCCGAGGCCGACACCAACCAGCACGGTTATGCCCAGCACAGCGATGGTGGGCGCTCTGCTTACAAGAACCGAAAGCATGATGAACGCGAGCGTCGCGATTGCGAGCCCCAGCTGCGGGAAGATGTTCACTCGTCCGGTTCGGGTGATCAGCTGACCCACGATCGCCGACGTCACTACCATCGCCAGCGTGATTGGGAGCAAGAGCACGCCGGATTGACCGATTCGCAAGCCACGTCCCAGTTGAAGGTACAACGGAAGATAGAGCACGGTGGAAAACAATGCAGCCGCGAAGCAGATCACGACGGCATCGGAGCGCGCGATCGCGGGTACTTTCAGGAATCGCACCGGGATCACCGGATCCGCGGCGCGTCGCTCCCAGAGAGCGAGCAGCGCATATCCGGCTACCGCCGCGATCAGGAGCACGAAAAGTAATGGCGAAGACCATGCAAAGCGATGGCCCGCCGACGACAGCGCAAAAAGCAGTGAGACGGTCGCCGCGCAGAAGATTGTTGCGCCGATAACATCGGGATGGAAACGCCCGCGCGCTGCGAGCGCCGGATGCGGCACGCGCATGGCCAGCGCCGCGGCAAGAACTCCGAGCGGCAGGTTGATCGCGAACACCGCGCGCCAGCCCACGTGCTCAGTGAGGTACGCTCCCAGCACCGGACCTGAAGTACTCGCCAATGCAAACACCGTCGCGAAGTATCCGGAAAAGCGGCCGCGCTCGCGCGGCGAGACGTGTTCGCCGATGAGCGCTTGGGCCAACGTCATCAGGCCGCCACCGCCGAGACCCTGCAATGCGCGGGCCAGAATGAGCGCAAGCAGGCTTTGCGCGAGAGCGCACGCCGCCGAGGCGATAGTGAACACTGCCAACGCACCCAGGAGCATGCGTCGCCGACCGAAGCGATCGCCGAGATGGCCATACAACGGCGCCGCTACTGTCGCCGCAATCAGATACGCGACGACGACCCACGACAAGTCGGCTAGACCGCCCAGCGAGCTGGCAATGGTCGGCAAAGCGCTCGCGAGGATCGTCTGATCGGCGGCGGCAAGGAACATCGCGACCATGACGCCGGGAAAGACCCGAAGGAACGCCTGTCGCGTAGTCATTCCGGCTGCCGCGACGTCGCGCGCGGCGACGTCCTGGCCGGATTCGCGCACTTCAGTTTCGGATTTCATTGGCGCGTTGTTCCGGTTCTTGTGTTCTTCCCGACATGGTAACAGACGCGTCATCACGCCCTCGTCGGAACGCCGAAGGCGAGTGCTACACTCCGCACGTGGACCGACGGCAACAAACATTCTGCATGGACTGATCGTGCCGCGCGTCGCCGACTCCGACCTCGCACGTCTTAAGCGCCGCGCGCGCCTCGCCGCGGCCCGGGCTTACGCGCCGTACTCGGGATTCGCCGTCGGCGCCGCCGTGTTGACCGATGCGGGGCAAATCTTCGCCGGCGTCAACGTCGAGAACGCTTCGTATGGATTGTCGATGTGTGCGGAGCGCAACGCCATCCACCAGGCGATCGCGCATGGTGCCCGTTGCATCGCCGCCATCGTCGTCTATACGCCGACATCGGAGCCAACGCCGCCGTGCGGGGCATGCCGCCAGGTGCTCTCCGAATTCGGCAGCGACGCGCTGGTCGTGTGTTTCGGTCAAGGCGTCAAGGTACGTCATTACCGACTCGCCGATCTGCTGCCGGAGCCATTCGGCAGCGCCAACCTGGACACTCATCGGACCGGCGGCGCGAAGCTGCTCGTCCATCCTCGTCAGCAACGCCCAACACGGAGACGCCGAACATGACTTCACCCATCAAGACTGCGATCGTAACCGGCGGCGGCAGTGGCATCGGCAAAGCCGTCGCACTGGCATTGCTGCACAAAGGCTATCAGGTTGCGCTTGCCGGCCGGCGCAAGGATGCTTTGGAACAGGTCGTGATCGAGGCGGGGCTCTCCGGCACGCGCGCGCTTGTCGTTCCAACCGATGTGAGCAATCCGGAATCGGTGCAGGCGTTGTTCGCCAAGGTCAAGGAGCGTTTCGGCCGTCTCGACTTGTTGTTCAACAATGCGGGAGTCGGAGCACCCGGTGTCAATCTCGAGGATTTGAGCTTCGAGCAATGGAGAACCGTCGTCGACATCAATCTTACGGGTTCGTTTCTTTGCACGCAGCAGGCATTTCGCATGATGAAAAGCCAGCAACCGATGGGGGGGAGAATCATCAATAACGGCTCGATTTCGGCTCACGCGCCTCGACCGAACTCAGCGCCCTATACATCGACCAAGCATGCGATTACAGGATTGACAAAGTCCGTTTCGCTCGACGGGAGAAAGTACGACATCGCGTGCGGCCAGATCGATATCGGCAATGCTTCGACCGAGCTCGCCGCGAGAATGGCGAAGGGCGTGCCCCAGGCGAATGGACAGATCGCGGTCGAGCCCCTGATGGACGTAGAGCACGTCGCAACCGCCGTGCTCTACATGGCGAGCTTGCCGCTGCAAGCGAACGTGCAATTCATGACGGTGATGGCCACCAAGATGCCGTTTGTGGGACGTGGATAAAGGACTGGGAGCCTGTCGGGCTTACTGTCGCGTATGCGACGGACGCGCTTTGGCGGGCAGTCCTAGGCGCCGGCCGCGCCGCAGTGCCGGCCCACTGCAAGCGGCCGGCAACAACGGAATTGCCCGCAAAGCGCCCCGTCCCTCTGGGTTGCGGCCAAACGGCGCGCTTGCGGCGTTGCTCGGCTTGCGAATAAGCCAAGCTATTCGCTGCTCCGAGCGCCTTGCATTCATCACCGTTTGGCCAGCAACGCATACGTGAGAGCAAGCCCGACAGGCTCCTAAGCGATGATCACTGACCGTGATCATTGGCGGGGGCGCCGGGACATTGGGGCACCTTGCCCCAATAGCCGCTGCAATACTGCTGGCGCACCCGCAGATCGCACATCATGCGATCAATCACGCCGCCCGCGCATTGCGCAAGACTCTCATTCATCGACTGCCATGGATTAGGGGGAGGTGGCGCCGGCGGCTCCAGAACCGGCGCAACGGAAGCCGCCGCTGCAAGGTGTTCCATGAGCGGCGCGGGTGCGGGCGGCGCGACGGCGACACGTTGCTTGCCGGTCGCTCTTTTGCCCGGCTCCGTCTTGACGGGAACAGCGGGTTCAGAAGTCTCCGGAACGGCGGTGGTTCCGGTCGCGCCCCCGG
>VBCY01000227.1 GCA_005882995.1 Betaproteobacteria bacterium | reverse complement strand
CCATGAGTAATGGTTGCGTGACCGTCGCTGCGAACGCTCGCTTGCGTGCTGCGCGACAATCGGAGCACAGCTTCGCCCCGGAGGGCGAAGAGCGACCGCAGATCGTGCATTTCATAACGTCTTCAGCGTCTAACGCAAAAAGACAGGCAGTCCAAGACATGCTCCGGCCGTTATGATGTTGGCATAATAACGCGTCTTCGTGAGCAAGCAAACTCCGTGCTT
>VBCY01000229.1 GCA_005882995.1 Betaproteobacteria bacterium | reverse complement strand
AGTGGCGCCCCATGCCACCCGTTCCCTTCGGGTTGCTGCCGAAAACGCCCATCGCTGCGTTGCAAAGGCTCGCCGGGTGCCCGACCCGCCTTCGCCTTCGCGCCTTGCGCTGAGCGTTTTCGGCTGTGCAACGCGTTCGTGTCCATAGCGTTAACAGGCCCTAAGTGACGTTTGACCCTTGTATGCTAGATCTTGAACCTGAATGAATTGGTTTCGGGGGTCATGCACAGCTCGTTGACCCTTTGATTAAAGTCGTGGGTGAGCTCTTAGCGTGCATGACCTGCCGTTTGTCTGGATTCCGAACAGTTGCCCGATGGCGCGCAAGCGACCTCGTATTTGCAAGGATGGGTATAGATGAACGCTCCGGAACTGGTGTTCGTGGGTATCGATGTTTCCAAGGACACGCTCGAGTTGGCGTTGGATGACCATTCGCCAACCCGGCGCATGAGCAACGATGTGACAGGGATTGCGCCATTGGGCGAGGAGTTAACCGCGCTGGGCGCGCGGGTGGGCGCCATAGTGATTGAGGCCACCGGCGGCTACGAGCGCCAAGTGGCGGTGGCGTTGTGCATCAGCGGTTTGCCGGTGATGGTGATCAACCCGAGGCAAGCGCGCGACTTCGCGAAGGCGATGGGACACCTGTCCAAAACCGACGCGATCGATGCGCGCGTGCTCTCGCACTTGGCGGCCACCCTGCACGCCAGCGAGCGACGCGAGCGGCTGTTGATGAAGGTGCCCGAGCCGCAACAGGAGGCGCTGCAAGCGCTGATGGTACGGCGCCTGCAATTGGTCGGCATGCGGGTGGCCGAGAGCAATCGCTTGGCCGTCAGCCACCGCGCGCAGCATAAGAGCATCAAGGCGGTGCTGCGCGTCCTGGATCGACAGATCGAGGTCATCGACCGGAACATCGATAGCCACTTGGACGAGCATTTCGCCGGCAAGCTCGCGCTGCTCCAGGGGCTCAAGGGCGTTGGCCGAGGGACGCAGGCCAGTCTGATGGCTGGGCTGCCGGAACTGGGACGTCTGAGCCGTGCGCAGATCAGCAAGTTGGTTGGGGTGGCGCCGCTCAATTGCGATAGTGGCCGCCACCGCGGGAAGCGAGTCACATGGGGCGGTCGCGCGCCGGTGCGCGCCGCCTTGTACATGGCGGCGCTGACTGCGGTGCGGCATGACCCGACTCTGATGGCGTTCTACCAACGCTTGCTCGCCAACGGTAAGCCGGTGAAGGTCGCTCTGGTTGCGTGCATGCACAAGCTGCTCACGATCATCAACGCCATCCTGAAATCCGGCCAACCTTGGTCTGCGAATCATCAAACGCTCCAAAAAACTGCTTGACATTCGATACAGTTGCTCACCCGCGCTGTTGCGCACCCCTCTCCCGGCGGGGGGTGGGGGTGAGGGCTAGCAGAGCTCGCAGCGATGTGCTGCTCGCGTCTCCGGAATCGAGTTATGCCACGGGACAGTTCTACGCCGCGGCGGGCGGACGGGGAGGGCCGTAAGTTCGTCGACTCTGCCGGCCACCACTCGTGCATGCCGCTTCGGGTAGCGGCGATTCAGTGTCCGGCAAGCAACCCGCTTGAGCGCAACAATCCCGCAACGTCGTTGGCATAGCGCGGTGCGTCCTGCTGTAATGTCGCCGGCCCGTAGGTCGGCGGGTTGAAGGTCCATACGGGTCGCGCCGTCGCTACATCGAAGAGCGTTGTGTAGATAGTCGCCGCCTGGTAGCTGGCGCTGACGATTCCGGGCTCGTACCAACCCACGTACATGTCGGGGCCTGCGGGAACGACAACGCCTGACGCCACTCCGACGGTGGACTCTGTGGTGAAGCCCGAGAGTCGGACGAGCAGCGCGGCATCCGCTCCTGACTTCGCGATGGCTGCGCGCATCGTCGCCTGGTCCGGCGTTCGGTCGGTTGGCACGAACTGCCAACCCGGCACCGCCGAGACGCCGGTGCTCTGCAGCGCCGATACCATCAGGTCTTCAAAACCTCGCTGGTCGACGAGGCTCTGCGCACTCAAGCCGACGACAAAGATCTTCCTGAACGGCGGGCCCCTGAAATCTGGATCACGCCATCTCGTGGTATTGTGCGGACTGGGCGCGGCGGCGCACGCCGCCAGCAACATCGCAAAGACAAAACTCAACGAGCGCGACAGCAAGCGGCCCTCCCGGCAGTGGATCGGCGCGCATCATATCAGTTTCCCGCGCTCAACCAGAGTCGATAGAGTGGCCCGCTCAGTTTCGCCGCAGCGCCGATCACGGGCGGCGGCAGGTCGAGCGGTTTCAGAATCATGTGGGTCAGCATCTCCGGTGGAGCGTGACGGCGAATCAGCGCGGTCAGTTCTCTGCCGAATACACCGTAATCCGCGTCGAAGGGCTCGTCCGTTGGCGCAAAGTCCCACACCTGCCGGTACGCACAAAGACCGTCCTCGCCGCGCGTCGCGAGCAAGCGCTTGAGCAGCGTGCGTCCAACGCGTAGCCGCGACTGCCGCTCGTGCTGGTGATAACGCTGGAAATGCCGATAGAAATGCTTGTAGTGCTGCACCTCATCGGAATAGATGAGTCCCGCAAGCTTTCGCAGCACAGGATCGCGGGCGTAGCCATGAAGTGCCCGATACAGAGCCGACGTACCCATCTCGACGATGCACCGAGCCGCGAGCTCCAGGGAGCGTGAAGCTTCGAGCTCTGGAATGATGCAGGTGCGCGAGTACTCGGCCAGGAAAGCGCGGAACCTCTCTTCCCACTCGAACGCCGGCCAGAAGCGCTCGACGTATGCCCGTAGTGCGGCACCATGCCGCAGCTCTTCAGGCTCCCACGTACTGGCGAGCCAAGGCACGACTTCATCATCGCCGGCAAAGAATTCGCGAAGGTTCCGTGCGTAGAGATCGGAGGCGGTCTCGATGAACGATGCGGTCGCGACGATCCTGAAGCTCAGCCAGTCTCGGGATACGGACGCTGCATCTGCACGGTCGAAATCCAGATCCTCGAGCTGCCAGTGCCGGCGGGTCGCGGTCGCAAGCTGACGCTTCGACAGCGAAGAGCTTGGCGAGCGATGCGATCCGAGCGGGGGATCGGCCAAGACGAGTCTCCTCTGATGTCTTTGTTGTCGAGGACTGATGGCTGTCAGGTGACGTACCCTTGGAGGCCCTCCCTGCCGCTTTAGATCGGCGCGACCGCGGCCGGTTCAACTTGTGATCGGGTCCTCGCGCGCGGCCTGCCGCCCACGGACGTTATACTTGTTACCAAATCTTCCCTGAGATCGCACCGTGAGCACCATCGAAGCGCCTGCGGGGCTGCAGCTTCGCTCGTTGGTCAAAGCCAACGGCGAACTCGAGCTTTCGCTGGTCGAGATTGCCACTCCGCGTCCTCAGGCAGACGAGGTGGTGATCCGTGTGGAGGCGTCGCCGATCAACCCTTCGGACATCGGGCTCCTGTTGGCTTCCGCCGACATGATGAGCGCGACGCAATCAGGAAGCAGTGCGAGTCCGGTCATCAAAGCGCGCATTCCCGCGACAGCGATGAAAAGCATGGAGCGGCGTCTTGACCAATCCATGCCGGTCGGTAATGAAGGCGCGGGTATCGTCGTGAGCGCCGGTTCTTCGAAC
>VBCY01000226.1:1228-2983 GCA_005882995.1 Betaproteobacteria bacterium | reverse complement strand
ACACGTACCTGGATCTTCTCGTCATCCATGTGTCACCAGTTGCTTACGCGCGAGTCTTAAGCCGTCGCTTTGGCTTTTCGACCCGGCGCAGGGGGAGGGACGTAGCCCGACACTCGGCATTGGAGTGCGTCGATGCGCTTGCCATTTTCGAATCGGGTCAGGCTGCAGGTGATGATCTCTCCCGAAGCGGCCAGGCCGGCCAGTCGCTGGCGCACGGTCGCCAACGGCACCCCCATCTCTTTGGCAATCTCCAAATCGAGTCGCTGACCGTATTTTTTCAAGCACTGCAAAACTTCGCTCACGGCGGTTCCTTAGAAAAGGGTGGCTGTCAAGATTTTGAATGCGTGCTCCGCCATGCACTCGGGCGGCCAGTCACAGCCTAACGGAAGAACCTTCGGAAATCGGATCGACGCGGCAAAGGGGACTGGAACAATGGCCGCCGATGAGATTATACCGCATTGCGGCGAGGACAGGGGATCGAATCGCAATTATCGAGGCTTGCGTAACTGCGTGACACAACGGTGGTCGCCCCGGCCCCGGACTCAACCATTCCGGGGCAGGCTGCGGCCGGGGCCCAATGTGCCGTATGAAGATTGGATCCCGGCCTTCGCCGGGATGACATCCGGTGAGACCATCGCGCGTCAGTCAGTTACGAAAAGCCCAGTAGCAGGCGCTAGTCAGCGCTAAAGCCCGAAGCCTTGATGACGGGTGCCCAGCGGGCGGTGTCGGCCGCCATGATGGCCGTGAGTTCCTCCGGCGTCGTGCCGGTCGGTTCGAGGCCGAGATCGATCAGCCTCTCCCTCACTTCCGGCGAACGCAGCGCCTTGACGAACGCAATGCCTTGACGATGACGGTCGACCACTTATCGATCAGCGGTTTGGAAGTTTTCGCTGGCGCGTACATCGCGATCCAGCCGCTGCCCTCCGCGTCGGGGAAACCCTGCTCCTTGAAAGTCGGCACGCCAGGGAGCAGCGGTGAGCGCTGTGCACCCGAGGTCGCGATGATGCGAAGCTTGCCTGCGCGATGCAATTCGATCACGTCGGACACGGCGTCGACGCTGGCGGGAATCTGGCCGCCGATCAGATCGGTCGCCAGCGGCGCAACGCCCTTGTAGCCAATGTGAACCATGTCGATGCCGGCCGCACGACCGATCATTACGCCGATGAAATGCGGCAGGCTTCCGGCTGCCGGCGTGCCGAAACTGACCTGCGTTGGATGGGACTTCGCCCAGGAGACGAACTCCGCCATCGTCCTGGCGGGATGATCGCGACCGACTAGGAACCCGAACTGATAATTCGCGACCTGTGTGATGGGCGCGAAGTCCTTGACCGGGTCGTAGCTCAGTTGCTTGAACACCAGCGGCGCAATCACAGGCACGACGATGGGAACCAGCAACAGCGTCTTGCCGCCGGGCGCGGCGTTCTTCAGCGTCTCGGCCGCAATGCGTCCGCTGGCGCCGGGCTTGTTCTCGACGATGACGGGCTCGTCCAGCGATTCCTTCATCGCCTCCGCAAGAAGACGCGCGGCGGTGTCCGTCGTTCCACCGGCGGCAAAGCCGACGATGATCCTGACGGGAGCTTGGTTCTGCGAGCGAGCCCAGGGTGCCGGGAAGGCGACCATCGCGGCCGCGAGCGCTGCACAGGCATATACGGCGGTGCGCACCCTCGTACTTTTATTTGAGAATTACGCAACTGAGTGACATTTGACCCCTCACCCGCGCGCACCCCTCTCCCGGCGGGAGAGGGGTTGGGGGTG
>VBCY01000226.1:0-1220 GCA_005882995.1 Betaproteobacteria bacterium | reverse complement strand
AGGCGCACCCGTCTGACCGCAATCACCTCTGGACGCGGGAGTTGCGCGCTCGCTTGCGCGCGTCAAGGGTTTCTCAATAGCGATGATCGAATCGGACTTCCGAATCGCGCAGACCAGCGGATTCCAATCTGTCGACGAGTCGTTGCGGTACGAACGGCTTCTCGTCGAGCTTTCTGCAGGATTCATCAACCTCTCGGCTGACCGGATCGATGCCGCCATCGAGGACGGTCTCCGGCGCATCGTGGGAACCCTGGGCATCGACCGCAGCACGTTGTCACGCGTATCCGCGGAGACGGGACACTTCCGCTCCACCCACTCGTGGGCCGTCCAAGGCCTCGCGCCGGTACCGGCGACCGTGACCTCGTACACGTTCCCGTGGGTACTGGCCATGATGCGTGCCGGCAAGCCGATCGTATTCTCGCGGTTGAGCGAGTTGCCGCCGGAGGCCGCCGAAGACCGGTGGTCCTACGAGCAGACCGGATTGCGCTCGCACGTGGCGTTACCGCTCATCGTGGCCGGAGAGCTGCTGGGGGTGCTCGGGTTCGGGACGATGCGCCGCGAGCGCACTTGGTCAGCGGATCTCGTCGACCGATTGCGCCGCGTCGCGGATATCTTCGCCAACGCACTCGCGCGCAAACGTGCGCAGGAAGACATCGATCGCGCCCTCGGTTTCGAGCGCCTGCTGGCGGACATCTCGGCTTCGCTTCTCAGAGGACCATGGGGTAATCTCGACCGCGCGGTTGCGAAGGCGCTGCAGGCAATCGGCCAATTCCTCGACGTCGACCGGGTGCTGCTCTGGCGCTTGAGCGACGACGTTGAGCGCTACGAGGTTGTGCGTCAATGGGTTGCGGACGGCGTCGCTGCGCCGACTGCCACAGCCGAGAAGAGGCAACTCCCGATGATATTCGCGCGCGTGTCGCTGGGCCAAGTCGTCGCCCTCTCGAGCATTGACGATCTGCCGTCCGAAGCGAGTGCCGATAAAGAGTTGTTGCGCCAGTTTGGCACGCGCGCCCTCCTGGTCGTGCCACTGATTGTCGACGGCGCCACCGGTGGCGCGTTGTCGCTCGCCTCGGTGCGCGGCACGCATGCCTGGCCCGACGCACTGATTCCGCGGGTGCGCCTGGTTGGAGAGGTCTTCGCGAGCGTGCTGGCGCGCCGGCAATCCGCCAGACAGATCGAGGACGCTCAAGTCGAAACGGCGCAGTATCGCGAACGTCTCG
>VBCY01000027.1 GCA_005882995.1 Betaproteobacteria bacterium | reverse complement strand
CCAACGGCCTGTTGATTCAGAACATTGAGGCCACTGACGATCTGGGTCGTTGTTCCAATGGTTCCGGGTGTGAAACCGTCGGAGAGCGACACAAGCCCATTGATGAAGGCGGCGCTCGCGTTTCCAGCGAACAACGCCGCGGACAATCCCGTTATGGCCAGAAGCGGTTTCAGACGCATGGTGCTTACTCCCCGAGTGTTGAGAAATGCTTTACCCGGAGTTTTTAAAGCACGGTGTATGCCTCACCGTAAAAACATAATGGAAACAGTTCATTAGCTATCAACAACGTTGTCTCGCCAAGCGCCAATGTAAAGAAACTCGACACGGAAGAGATCCCGGCTTTTGGAACGCCATCCTTGCGCCGTCTCGCTGGCGGCCTCTGGCCCGGACCGCCGCGGTCGTGATTCAGTCGTGGCTCCAAGGTCACCTTCTGGGTTGCCGCCGAATCGTCCTGAATCGAGCCCGCTGGAACTGAAAAACCGTCGCGATGCGACCGACGATTCTCTCGGTCGCTCAAGATACTTCCATCCACCACGGCACTTCAATTGCCCGCGTTTGTAAAAAATCTAATGAACCATCACGAGTTCCTGATGAGGCCGTTTACGAGTCGGTATCTTGACACTCTCATACACTTGAATCGCGCAGTCCGACGATATATCGCGTCAAGGATTCGAGTGACTGTCGCGCAAATCGCACACAGTACTGAAGTGATTCTCCGCGCGACTGTTTGTAACACGCTGTAAACCACCACGACACTGTCTCGAATGAGCGACAGATACATCGCGATGTGTTGAATCGAAAAAAACACTCAAGCGACGTGTCGATTTGTCTGCTACGGCACGTTGCTCATGAATACTGCATAAGATGTGATTCACTCCGCCGAGCGGGCGTCCGCTTCGGCTCGTGCAGTTGCTATATAATGGCCGTCGCCGATGAAGAGGAGACAGCATGAAAAAACTCATCGAAACCCTGAGCTGCGCGGCGCAACGCAAACCTGATTGCGCGCCCGGTTTCGCCGGGTTCGTGCTTGCATTATTGCTCGGCGCCTGCACGACATATCCGCCTGCGCCAAGCCTGGGAAGCATAACCGATTACAACTATCACATCGGGCCGCTCGACAATGTCAATGTGATCGTGTGGCGCAATCCCGAGCTCTCGATGAGCGTTCCGGTGCGTCCGGATGGCAAGATCACGACGCCGCTGATCGACGACCTGCCAGCTCTCGGCAAGACGCCGACCGAGCTCGAGCGCGACATGGAAAAGGCGCTGGCGAAGTTCATCCGCGATCCCGTGGTGACGGTGATCGTCACAACCTTCGTCGGCCCGGCCAGCCAGCAGATACGCGTCATCGGCGAAGCCGCGACTCCGCAGATTCTTCCTTACCGCACGCAGATGACGCTCCTTGATGTAATGATCGCCGTCGGTGGGATCACAGACTTTGCCGATGGCAACGGAGCTCGGATTTTCCGCGTCACCGAGGGAGGGAAGCTCTACAGCGTGCGCTTGAGAGATTTAGTCAAGCGCGGCGACATTACCGCCAACGTCGATATGCAGCCCGGGGACATTCTCATCATCCCCCAAAGCTGGTTCTGATCGTCTCGGCAAGCGGCATGACTTTCCTGAACGGTTAAGGCATGGAAGAGATACTACAGCAGGCACTGGCATACCTTCGCGGCATGTGGCACCGGCGATGGCTCGGCCTCGCAGCGGCGTGGCTTGCCGCTATCGTCGCAGTCATATCGATCTATCGCATACCCGACAAGTACGAGGCGAGTGCGCGCGTCTACGTCGACACCGAATCGCTGCTTGGGCCTTTGCTGTCGGGGCTGGCGATCAGGCCGAACGTCGAGCAGCAGGTCGCGCTCATCAGCCGCACGCTCATCAGTCGCCCGAACATCGAGAAGCTCATCCGCATGGCGGATCTCGATCTCGGCGTGAAACCGGGCCGGCAGCAGGAGGATCTGGTCGACAACGTCATGAGAAGCATCGGGCTGGCCGGGGGCTCGGGTAATCTCTACGTCATCAGTTACCGCGACCCTAATCCGGACCGCTGCAAACGCGTGGTGCAATCGTTGCTCACCATTTTCGTCGAATCGAGTTTGGGGGAAAAGCGGGCGGACTCCCGCTCTGCGGTGAAGTTCATCGATCAGCAGATCAAGCGCTACGAGAATAATTTGCAAGCGGCGGAGAACCGATTGAAGGAATTCAAGCTCAAGAACATGGGCATCGGCGGCCAGGATTACTTCGGTCGCCTTGCGCAGGTCCGAGGCCAGATCGAGGCTTCCAGACTCGAAATGGAGGCCGCGCAACAGGCACGAGACGCCTACAAGCGCGAGCTTGCGGGTGAGAATCCAACCTTCATGCCGGAAGCCGATGCTCAGTCGGAAGCGTCTACACCCGAGTTCGATGCGCGCATCGCGTCGCTGAATCGGTCGCAGGATGAGCTTTTGCTGAAATATACCGACGAGCACCCCGACGTGATGGCGAACAAGCGCCTGATCGAGCAACTGGAGCAGCAAGACGTGATGGCGAACAAGCGCCTGATCGAGCAACTGGAGCAGCAAAGAAAGACCGAGCTCGAGGCGCGACGCAAAGCGAATCCTTCCGGCAGATCGTCTCGAACCCCGCCCGAACGAAATCCGATGTTTCAGCAGTTGAGGCTCTCGCTCGCAGAAGCCGAGGCCAACGTTGCTTCTGCTCGCGCGAAGCTTGCCGGATACGAGAGCCAGCTCAAGGCGCTGATCGCCCAAGCGCGCCTCGTGCCGGAGATCGAGGAACAATACACTCAGCTCAACCGCGATTATGAAATCCAGAAAAAAACATACGAGACCCTGCTTTCCCGAAAAGAAGCGGGCGAAATGGGCATAGAGGTCCAGGACGTCGGCGGCGCACAGTTTCGCGTCATCGATCCGCCTCGCGTGTCGCCCCAGCCGGTATATCCAAATCGCGTCGCGCTGCTCGGTCTGGCTTTCCTGGGATCGCTTGCCGCAGGAGCCCTTGTGAGCCTCATCGCCAGCCAGCTGATGCCGATATTCCATGACGCCCGGACACTGCGAGACATAACCCAGCGACCCATCCTCGGAATGGTCTCCATGCTTCCCAGCGAGGCGATGAAGCGGATCAGACGCCGCAGGGCGTATTTGTTCGCGGGTAGCTTAAGTGGTCTGCTTGCTGCGTTCGCCGGCGTCTTCGCTTTCGCGCTCCTTTTCGGGCGGGTCGCCTAGGAGTCTTCGATGAGCCTGATCGAACAGGCCGCGAAGCGGCTGGAAGTATTACGACGAGCTGGTGCGGACCTGCGCGAGGAGTCCAGTCAGGCGGACGCACAGGCTCGGGCGATCGACGAAACACCGACACCTGAAGCCGTCATTCGAGCTCTGGAAGCGCGTACACCACAAAGCCACCCACCTCTCGAGCCGCGTGAAGAGCGAGGCGAAACGCGAACAGTTCCGCGAGAAGAGGTTCGCCCCGTGTCTCAGCCGTTGAGGCCTCATGTCGCAATTGACCTGGCACGGCTCGCGGCGCGCGGGTTTCTGACGCCCAACTCGCCGAAGTCGCAGCTTGCTGATGAGTTTCGTGTCGTCAAGCGCCCGATCATTCGAAATGCGCTCGACAAGAACGGAAGCAAGAACAAAAGACGTAACCTGGTGATGGTGACCAGCGCGCTTCCCGCAGAAGGCAAGACCTTTACTGCGGTCAATCTGGCGATGAGCGTGGCCTCCGAGTTCGACAACACGGTGCTTCTCGTGGACGGCGATGTGGCGCACCCAAGCCTGCCGGCGCTGCTGAACATTCCAAGAGAGCCTGGGCTCCTCGATCTCTTGACGCGTGATGATCTGGATGTCGCCGACGCGCTGGTCAGGACGAATGTCGAGAAACTCTCCATTCTGCCCACAGGTTCGCGACATAAGCGCGCCACCGAGCTATTGGCGAGCGAGCAAATGGCCAATCTGCTCGCCGAGCTTTCATCGCGGTACTCGGATCGAATCATCATTTTCGATTCGCCGCCGCTTCTTGCGACCACCGAGGCCAGGGTACTCGCAACCCACATGGGCCAGATCGTCATGGTGGTGGCCGCCGATACGACCACTCAACGCGCCGTCAATCATGCTCTTTCGACCATCGAAAGCTGCGAGATCGTGTTGATGATGCTCAACAAGGCGCGACAGACCGAAGTCGGCAGCTACTATGGCTACTACTCGGACGAGGAGCAATCCTAGGTCTCGGTCGGTGCTTGTGGAGTGCCCGCCGCTCCTCGAGTTGCGCTGGCCGGTCCGTTACGCCTTGAACCGTCTGCGACCGCTCGTAGCGATGGTGCTGTCCTGCGCCATTGCGCTGGCCGCTTCCACTGCGGGCGCTCAAAGTCCGCATGTCACTTCGTCGATTTCCGTCCAGGAAACCTTGACCAACAATGTCAACCTGACGTCGTCGGAAGCAGCCCAAAGCGATCTCGTCAGCCAGATAACACCGGCTCTTACGATCAATGAGAGATCCGCCAGAAGCCGCCTCAGCGGGACGGTATCGCTTCCGATCGTGCTCTACGCCAGGACGGGGGCAGAAAACAACAACGTCTACGTCGATGCCAATGCGACAGGGACGGTGGAGGCGATCGAGAACTTCTTCTTCGTCGACGGTAACATAAATGTCTCGCAACAGTATTTCACTCCCTTCGGAGCGCAGCCGCAGGGTCTTACGAATGCGACCAACAATCGATACACAACCGGTTCGTACAGCGTAAGCCCCTATATACAGGGAGGAGCCCGGGGCGACGTTCAATACTCCGTGCGCGATGACAACATATGGAGCACCTTGAACGGCACGCCGTTCTCTTTGAACAACGCTTATGTAAACGCCTTGACAGCAACCCTGGGAAGACAGTCGCAGTACGTCGGTTGGCTCACCGAGTACGATAGATCACAGGTTCGCTTCAATACGCAGCCGCCATTGCTCTCCCAGCTCGGCCGGCTAAGCCTGTTTCACAGCCCAGACCCGCAACTGCGGGTTTCTGTGGATGTTGGATATGAGGAGAACGACTACACGTTCTCGCACTCGCGCGACACGATTTACGGTGTGGGGGGGACCTGGCGACCGACACCACGAACCAACGTGGACGCTCACTGGGAACATCGCTTCTTCGGCTCTTCGTATTTGTTTAACTTCTCGAACAATACCCGAGTGACGACTTGGACTCTGGGCGCATCCCGCAACATCACGAGTTACCCACAGCAGGTGGCCGCGTTGCCTGGCGGCTTCGACGTTCAGGCGCTGCTGAATCAGCTCTTCCTCTCAACTATTCCTGACCCGATCGAGAGACAGAATTTCGTCAACCAGTACATTCTCCAGAATGGGATACCGACGAACCTTGCCAACCCCGTCTATCTTTACACCCAGCAAATCACACTGGTGGAACAGGCCAACGCATCCATCGGTTTGCTCGGAGCACGGAACAGCGTCGTTTTTTCCGCCTTCTACCTCAAACAAACGCCGATCACTGCTGCGGGGACCCCGCTCCCTGGAATCGTCAACCCTGGAGGGAACTCGACGCAGGAAGGCGTCGGCGTCGTCTGGACGCACAATCTGTCGCCGAACTTGTCGCTCTCCATGAGCGGCAACGCCTTCCGAACAGTGAGCAATGTCGCGCAGAATGATCCCGGATTCAGCGCACCAACGCGACAGGGTTACATCACCGCAACCCTGACAACTCCCTTGTCCGCATACACCCAAATAAATGGCGGCGTGAGATATCAAGTTCTACGGGAGGACCCAACCTTCGGGTCCGGTTATACCGAAGCAGCAGTGTTCATCGGCCTGACGCATCAATTTCACTGACCGCACCGCATGTACGAGTCCTTCTACGGCCTGACCGGCAAACCCTTCCAGCTCAACCCGGATCCTGCTTTCTTCTTTGGAAGCCGTGGACACAAGCGCGCGTATGCGTATTTGCAGTACGGGCTCTACCAGAGCGAGGGCTTCATCGTCATCACGGGCGAGATCGGCGCGGGCAAGACCACCATCGTTCGCAGTCTCCTGGAGCATCTCGAGAGCGACAAGGTGGTCGCTGCTCAGTTGGTCAGCACCCAGCTCGACGCCGATGATTTGCTGCGCGCGGTGGGAATCGCCTATGGCCTCCCGGTGAGGACGGTCACCAAAGCGGTTCTCCTGGGATCCCTGGAAGCATTCCTGTGCAAGCTCGCAATCGACAACAAGCGCGCCCTGCTCATCGTGGACGAAGCTCAGAACCTGACGCCGAATGCGATCGAAGAGTTGCGCATGCTTTCCAACTTCCAGCTCGCCGACAAGGCATTGCTGCAGAGTTTTCTCGTCGGTCAGCCGGAGTTGAGAGCGATGATGCAAGGCGCGCGCATGCAGCAGCTCCGGCAGCGCGTGATCGCGTCGTATCACCTGGGACCGCTCGACAAGGACGAAACTCAGACCTACATCGAGCACCGGCTCAAACACGTGGGATGGACAGGCGATCCGGAATTCGATGCCGGATGCTTCGAGCATATTCATCAGCTCTCCGGCGGCATCCCGCGGCGGATCAACACGCTTTGCGACCGATTGCTTCTGGCGAGCTTTCTCGTCGAAAGGCATAAGGTCGACGTCGCCGATGTAGAGGCAATCGGGCGCGAGCTCAGAGAGGAGCTCGGTCCCGAGGGGAGATCGATCGTCGCGTCGGGTTCGGGGCGATCCGGTCGCGCCGAGCTCAAGGACGCGACTACCATGAATGGAATGGACCTCCAGGCGCAGTTCCGCCGCCTGGAAAATCGGATCGATCGACTCGACAGGACCGTCGGCGCCGCCGTCGATCTGCTTCAGGCCTTTCTGCATTCCGAAAACGCCGACAAGCCGGGTACGTCTGCGGAGCGTTGATGGGAGAAATCCTCCGACTTCGGGGACCGCTCGTCTGCGTGGTCGGCGCGCGACCGAACTACATGAAAATGGCGCCTCTGGTGCGGGCCTTTGCCGCAAGGTCGGACTTGCCTGGCGCCGTTCTGGTGCATACCGGGCAGCATTACGACGTTGCAATGAACGAGCGCCTGTTTGTCGATCTGGAGCTGCCGACGCCCGATATGAATCTGCAGGTCGGGTCGGGAAGCCACGCGATGCAGACCGCTGAAATCATGCGGCGCTTCGAGCCGGTTCTCGACGAGTTGGAGCCAAGCTGCGTGGTCGTCGTCGGTGACGTCAATTCAACGCTGGCGTGCAGTCTTGTAGCCAGCAAAAAGGGCACTCCGATTGTCCACGTCGAGGCGGGACTGCGCAGCTTCGACCGCAGCATGCCCGAGGAGGTCAATCGCCTCCTGACCGATCAGCTTGCAGATGTGCTCTATACGACGGAGCGTGCGGCCGCGGACAACCTCGCTCGCGAAGGCATCGCGTCCCACCGCGTTCGTTTTGTCGGCAACGTGATGATCGACTCGCTCCTGCAGCATCTGAAGCGTGCGGTATCGCCGCTCGACACCCTCGTTCGCGAAGGCGTCGGCGCGGCATTCCTCGCCGGCGAGACGGGCTTCGGCGTCGTGACGCTGCACCGGCCTTCCAATGTCGACCATCCTGAAGCATTGCGTGAAGCGTTGATCATCCTGCGCGACGTTTCGACGCGCTTACCGTTGATCTGGCCGATTCATCCTCGCACCCGCGGCAACATAGAATTGTTCGGTCTGTCTTCACTCCTGTCTCAGGCCAATGTCGCGCTTATTTCACCGCAGGGCTACCTGGAAACGCTGGGATTGCTGGCCAATGCACGGCTCGTCCTCACCGACTCGGGCGGCATCCAGGAGGAGACGACGGCTCTTGCGGTACCGTGCCTGACGATGCGCGAGAACACCGAAAGACCGGTCACGGTGGAAGAGGGCACGAACACGCTGGTCGGGAGAGACCGTGACGCCATTCTCAAGTGTGTCGATGACATCATGCGGACCGGCGGCAAGCGCGGCAGAGTACCGGAACTCTGGGATGGCCGTGCCGCCGAGCGCATTGCCGCTGATCTGAGCCGGTCGATCGGGCAGAGCCAGCGCGCAACGGAGCCGCTCAAAGTATGAGCACGAGCAAGCCGGGTGCGGTTGTCAACGCGCTGACCATCGATGTCGAGGACTACTTCCAGGTCTCCGCGTTTGCCGAGCACATTCCGCGCAAGGAATGGGACAGTCTGCCCTGTCGCGTTGAACAGAATGTCGATCGTGTCCTGGGGCTGCTCGCGGAAAACAACGTGACGGCGACTTTCTTCACCCTCGGGTGGGTCGCCGAGCGCTATCCGTCGCTCGTCCGCCGCATCGCGCAAGCCGGCCACGAACTGGCGAGCCATGGCTTCGCGCATCATCGCGCCACGGAACAGCAACAGGGAGAATTTCTGGCTG
>VBCY01000225.1 GCA_005882995.1 Betaproteobacteria bacterium | reverse complement strand
TGTTGGCGCTGCGATCGGCCCCACCCCTTTGCAGATACGCGTCATACCAGGCGATCTGCCGAATGATCGCCTCAGCCACCTCGTCGTCGGTGGCACGCGCCGTCAGCTGGTCGATATCGTCCCGTACCTCAGTGACTTCTGAGAACATGACCGTCGCGCCAGCGCGCACCAGCAAGTCGGTGCAGAAGCCCACCGCGGGATTCGCGGTCACTCCGGAGAACGCGTCGCTGCCGCCGCACTGCACGCCGACGACCAGCTCGCTCGCGGGAACCGCCTCACGCCGCCGGTCGTTAAGGCGTTCCAGGTGGATCAGTGCGCTCGCCATGATCGACTCGATCATCGACATGAAGCCGACGTGGTGCTCGGCCTGCAGGACAACCAGGTCGAGATCCGGCTCGGCATTGACGCCGACGTCGGCGACACTGCGCTCATCGACGATCGGGATCGTTCCCGGCGGCAGCAATCGGTCAGGCTGCAATTTCTCGCAGCCGAGGCTTACCACCATCACCTCGCCGCCGAAGTTCGGGTTCAGCGTGATGTTGCGCAGAGTGCGGATGGGCACGATCGCATCGGACGCGTCGATGGCGACGCCGCAGCCGTACGTATGCTCGAGCGCCACCACATCATCGACATTCGGAAAACGGGGCAGCAGCTCTTCCGTGATGCGCTTGACCGCGAAGGCGACTACGCCGGCTACGCATTGGACGGTCGTCGTGATCGCGAGAATGTTGCGCGTGCCGACCGACCCGTCGGCATTGCGGTATCCCTCGAACGTGTAGCCCTCGAGCGGGGTCAGCGGTTCTGGCTTAATGGTGGCCATAGGAAGGTTGTCCAGCTCGCGCGCGGATGGCATCTTGAGCAAGCGCTCGTGCACCCAGCTGCCTGCCGGGATGTCACGCACTGCGTAGCCGATCGGAACGTTGTAGCGCAACACAGTCGAGCCGGACGGCAGGTCGACCAACGCCACTTTGTGGCCTTGCGGCACATGCTCGCGCAGAGTCAGCCCGGAAGGGAATACAGCGCCGACCGGCAGGCCGCCATCGTTGGCCACGATCGCGACGTTGTCGCGCTCGTGCATGCGAATGGTCAGCGGCTTTTGGGGTGCGGCTTCAGTCATTGGTGTTACCTTGGCAGGTTCATTGATCCGGCAACGGCACGCCGTTGCGTGTGACGTTGCTCAAATCCAAATCCACCGCCTCTACGATGTCAACAGGGCTGGTGACGCCGTTGATCGTGGAGTCCGAGACGCGGACCAATCCGATCGCGTCATCGATGGTGAGACTTCCGTGCATCGGATCAATGGGAGTGTTCGCGGGTGAGAAGCCCCGCAAATTGAATGCATACTTGCTGCTGCCGCCGGGGACGACAAGATTGGAAACGTAAATCTTGTCGGTGAAAGGACGGAACGGGCCGGCGTCCTGGGGACGATCCGTGGCGTCGGCAGAATAGAAGTAATCAATGGTGATCACCCCGTTGCTGGCGGACACGCCGTTCGGAACGTAGATGTTTCGCGCGTAGTAGTTCGTCATGAAGCCGCCGCGCCAGGTGTTGGTCTTGAAGCGCAGGGCAATGTCGAGCGTGTTGCTCAGCATCTTCAGATTCTCGGCAAACACGTTGTTCACGCCGCCCGACATCTCGCTGCCGAGCGTCACGCCGCCATGGCCGCTTTGCATGATGCATTGGCCGATGACGAGGTTCTGGCACGTGGTCGGATAGCTCACCCATGGAGGAAGCGCGCCTAGCGACTGCAGGCCCGAGTCGACCATTCCGTCAAAGCCGCGGCCGGCCTTGATTGCGATGCAGTCGTCGCCGGTATTGAAATTGCAGAATTCAATGGCCACATCGATGCAGGATTCGGGGTCGCAGCCATCGTTGTTCGTGCCTACACTGCTTGCCGTGACGTTTCTGATAGTGACGTTTTTGCAGAACAACGGATGCATTTGCCAGAACGGCGAACGATTCAGGGTAACTCCTTCGATCAGCACGTTCTCGCACCCGTACGGTCCGATCAATGGTGGCCGCAGGTAATGTTGGGTGCCGTTCGGCTCTATCCCATACACACGCTGTGAAACCGGGACGTGCCCTGGGACGGCGCCTTGCTGCTTAAGTTGCGTGCTATCGGCAATCTGATTCGGGAAGATGTTGGGACCGCCGAAGGGAGCCGAACCCTTCCACCACCACCAGGCCGAGGGGTTCCCTTGTGCGTTCGGGAAGGTGCCTGCTTGACCGTCCAGCGTGCCGCGGCCCGTAATGGCGATATTTGTCTGCCGGAAGGCGTAGACCAGCGGTGAATAGTTGAACAGATCGTTGCCCTCCCAGCGCGTCAGCACGTTTGGATATTTGCGCGGGTCCGTGCTGAACAGCAATATCGAGTCAAGGTTAGGCAGGTACAGGTTAACGTTGCTCAAGAGCGTGATCGCGCCGGTGAAGAACTTGCCGCTCGGCACGACGACGCGACCGCCGCCGGCGGCGTTACAGGCTTGGATTGCGCCATTGATGGCTGCCGTGCAATCAGCCACGCCGTCGCCGATGGCACCGAAACCGGTGATGTCGAAGTCTCGCTGTGGGAAGACCGGCGCCTGAATGCGGCTTCTGATCAGCGGCTCGGTTACTTGCCAAGCAAATATTTCATCTGAACTGGATGCAGCATGTGCTAGCGGCGAACGTGCTAGGAACGCCGCCGCGCCGGCACCCAAGGACGTTTGCAGGAATGCCCTGCGCGAGAGCGTCAATTTCGGACCCGGCGTCATCTTGTCCTCCAAATGGGTTTTGGACATGGGTAAGGACAACGTATGTTACCGCGGTACGACAGTAATGATGTTGCTCGACGCTACCCGCGTCTTGCTCGGCGGCACGAAGTAGCGGAATTCGTACTGACCCGGCGCCGACGGCATCGTGAAGTTAACGGCGCCCGTTGTGCCGGCGGTTGTGAACTTTGGCAGCAACAACGCTGCATCCGGGTCGCCAACGCGATAAAGTCCGATGAAATCTTGCGCCGAGTGCCCGGTCGGCGCACTCCAGTTGACCGCCACGATTGTGCCAGGTGCAACGGGACCTGGAGTACGCCCGGGCGCAACCGTGGCGGGTGTCGCATTGACGGTGTTGGGCACCCAGCCTGCGAGCACGAACGCCGGATCGCTGTATTGTGCTGCCTCGCCATCCGTAATCTGCCGCGAACAGGACAAGCGCTGACTCGTGTCGACCGCGTTGCCATCAAGATCGGTACTGTGATACTCCCAGAAATGAATGCTCGGGGCCTGAGCGCAAGTAGTGGCGGGTTTGGGGTCGAGTTCCCAGCCAACAGGAATGATATGCATATCCATCGCGTTGTTGATGAAGACGACCTCGCTGAAAGGAAATCTGAGCGGCTCGATACGACTCAAGTAGTACGAGTTGTCTGAGACGCCTGCAGCACGCGTGAACCGGTTGCCGACATAGACAAAGCCATGGTTCGTCTGCGGGTTACGCACCTGCGTGTACCATTCAGCGGAATGAAGGGCAGTGAACTCCGACGCTTGGAAAAAGGCGGCGCCCGTACCCCACATGAAGTCCACGTCGCCTTCGACATAGCTGTTGGTGACGAACCCCGATGTTTGCAGGCGTAACGTATCCTGGAAGCTCAGCAGGTTGACGCGGTTCAACAAAATGCGATCGTTGTTGCCGCGGAAAGCCTCGGCCTGCGACCCGCCGAGAGGCGTCGTGTTGTGCAGCGTAATGTTTTCGAGCGAGAAGTCCGAAGCCTCTACCCCGAACATGGCGCGCCAGCAGTTGAAGAAGTCCGGGCCGTTGGGGATGCGCTGCTGAATGCAGCGGTTCGCCGTATCCGTGCTTGGGTTCGAAGAATTGAGGGTATTGTTGTTCGGATATTGAACAATGGTCCGATCGCGATCCTCGCCGTGAACGGTTATAAACGGCTTCGTCGGCACGACATAAACCAACTCGGTGTAGGTGCCTTTGCGAACGTTGACGTTCACGGCTTGCGCATTGCCTGGGGGGATGAAGTCGATAGCACCCTGCACTGTGCAGAAATCGCCCGTGCCGTCGGTTGCGACAGCGACCTGAGCTGTTCCCTGCGCCGGGGCGGAAAGCTTGGTTGAAAAACGCCAGGCATGTGGGTCACTGATGCCGGCGAAGCCTTCGCCGTCGACAAGAACACCGGGATCGATCGTAACGTAGTAGGCCTGACCGTAATCGAGCTGACGGTGCAGATAGATCGCGGCGGTATTGCCGGTAACGATCACCGGAAAATAGTTGAACAGGTGGGGAGTCCCGTTATCGGACACGGCTCCCCCGATGATACGTTTGCGCGAATTGGGATCCGCGAGATCGATGGCATCGACCAACGTGCCGTCCGATTGGAATACGCGGGTGACGCCGGACGTTCCTACCTGAGGCGTCTGGTTGAACGTGATTGAGAGAGGCGTGTCGATGCACACCTGCGTGGCACTACTAGAAGGAGAAAGCTCCACAGCAAACGCTGCACACACCCATCCGAGAACGACCGCGGCGAATAGGTAAAGCGCCACGGACTCGCGGAACGCTCGGACTCGGGGGACGCTATTGGCGTGTGCAAGCTCGCCACTGCTCCAGGTATGCGTGCCCAGTTGCTCTTTCAACATGACGCCTTCTTCTGCTCCGTTCTATTCGATCGCAGGTGTCGACGGCATCATGAAGGCAGCGCGCGGCGATTTCACGAGCTGTTACGGCGGGATTTTGGCTACGGGACTCTGTCTACGATGGGGTGGCTCGGTCGCGCTCACCCTGAGCTAACGTAAGTCCCGCGCAACGCCTCGTCTAGGAAAAAATTGCGGGCGCGCTCAAGCGAGCGCAGTTTTTCTGGTACTGCGTCGGCGTCATGCCAAAGAAAAGTCGAAAGCTGCGGTCGAAGTGACTTTGATCCCAGAACCCGGCGCGCACAGCGACCTGCGCGATCTCGGAACCCTCATGCAGCATCGCCTTGGCTTTTGCGAGGCGTAGCAGCAACTGGTAGCGATGAGGCGTGACGCCTAAGATTGCAGTAAAGGCGCGGACGAAATGAAACTTGCTCATGCCGGCAACAGCCGCGAGGTTTGCGAGCTGCACCCGCTCGGCGTAGTTTTGCTTAAGATGGGCGAGCGCTCGTTCGATCGCAGGCGAGCGTGACCAGGCGACGCAAATCGTACCTGAATTCACGCGGTCGATCCCGAGTGCGCGAAGCAATCCTTCGGCCCCATTGGTCCATGGCAGAGCCACGCAGATTGCATCGGCGAGCAGTACACTTCCGAAGCAAACCAGACGCGCAGCGCATGCGGATTCGGCTTCCGCCACTGGCTCGGCATGATGGTAGATGATGTTCGCGCTTGCAGTGGCAAAGGCATCGCGCGCGACAGCGAGCCCTATGGCATTCATGCCGATGATTCCCAGGGTTTTGGAGCGAAAGTTCAGCGAACAGTGATGTTCGAACCCGCTTTGCAAAATTTGCCAATACCGATCTTCGAACCTCCCTTGCAAAATTTGCACACTCCCTGCCAACCGTAGCCATACAAGTCCGATGCGTGGACTGGCGCCTGGATCTGCGCATTGACGCTCCTCGGGGTGATAGCCGCTTAGCTCCAGCAGCGCGGTGGTGATGACATCAATAAGTAACATCTTTCTATACCTATGCAGAGGCGGCCCTTTGGCTTTGCGCGGCTGGTTCTCACCTCGCCTTGGCGTGCCATTTTCGAGGACGGTTTGCAGCATGGCGCGATTCCTCCGGCTCCGTTGCCGGCGTCCCGTCCGAAAACGCCCCCGCTTGCTTTGCCTTATCAGTTCCCATCGTAGGCCATTTACCTATTCCAGAAAAATGAATTAATCAGTGTAATCTATACCAATTGGCTATACATTGAGACAAACAACAATGTCGTCTAAATCCGATTGGCTGCGCCGTGGCCGAATTAAGACCCGGCAGATCGTCCTATTGGTTCATCTCGATGAGCATCGCTCCGTGCTGCGCGCGGCACAAGCTGCCAACATGACGCAACCGGCCGCCTCGAAGATGCTGGGCGGTCTCGAATCAGCGCTTGGTGTCGCCTTGTTTGAGCGGCACGCTCGCGGGGTGGTGCCGACTTGGTATGGGGAAATCCTTGTGCGCCATGCACGCGCGGTGTTGGCGGATATGAGTCGTGCGCAAGAAGAAATCACTGCCCTCAAACGTGGACTTTCCGGGCAGGCGGCCATCGGTGCGGTCGCTAATCCCGCAACCAATCTAGTGCCGCTGGCGATTGGATTACTGAAGCAGGACCGTCCGCAGATCCTGGTCAAGGTGGAAGTGGACACAAGCGACGTCCTGATACGCAAAGTGCTCGATGGCAAGCTCGATATCGCGGTGGCTCGCTTCGTTGGGTCGGCTCCGGCTGACGATCTCGATTTCGAAGCGCTCGCCGAGGAATCGCACTCGGTGATTTCACGCGCCGGTCACCGCTTGGCCGGTCGGCGAAGACTCGGCTTGAAGGATCTCGTTCACGAAGCCTGGATCATGCCCCCGGTCGGCGGTGCCCTGCGAGACCGGTTGAACGCCATGTTCGCGCAGCAGGGACTTGGGTTTCCACGAAACGTCGTGGAAACAGCGTCGCTGCCAGTCATTACCAGTTTGCTGCAAACGACTCAAATGCTCGCGGTGTTACAGGAGGAGATGGTCAGGCCCTATCGCAAGGCGGGCCTGTTGACAGTTCTGTCTTTGAATCTTGACCTCCGCATGGATTTGTTTGGCATCATCACGCGGCGAGAGCGACCCATGTCACCCGGCGGAATAGCAATGCTGAATGCCCTGCGCCTGGCCGCGACGCGACTTTACCGTCCATCTCAGCATCAAGACTCAGTGAAGAACAAGCGATCGTTGGCACTGAAATCGAATCGTTGAACAGTGGTAAGCGAAAAAGTCGCCTATTCGAGACGCAACTGATCTAGGTTGCTCTTGGTTGTCCTTACTTCATCGATCGCCATGCTCGCACATCGAGTGAATGTGTGCCCTTGGCCAGGCGTAGCGCGCGCGTTCAATATTGCAATACGTACTGCGGACTTGGTTCGCGACAGCGCGCCGATAGGGGTGATACAACTCGCTCCGGTCGCCCGGCCGCGCTCCGTCCCAGACCAACTTGCAGGTCGGCGCAGGTGGCGGGGCGTCAGTATCGCCTGAGTCTTGCACCAGCAACGCTGAGCACGAATTATCCGTGTGGTCCGCAAATATTCGATCAGGCCAATGCAGGCGAATACTCGTGATGCAGGGCCTCGCAGCACCGATCAGACGTGCACCACAAGTTGCTCGCCGATACCATGTCGTGCTTCTCGATCGGAAGCTAACGTCCGGGTTGCCGGCGGATTGGGAACCCCAGGCCCAGCGACATATGTGGGCGCCGGCGGTTGGAATGCCCTACCCCAAGGCGGAAGTGGCCGCCATGGCCGGAGCCAACGTCGGCTACGATCGAACCCAGTTGTTCTCAATGGCCAAGCGGGCGCGCAGTGCGACGGGAGAAAACCAGCTGACTGTCGTCGCCGATCGCGGCTACTTCAAAGACGAAGAGATTGGCGGATTGCGAGCATGTCGGTGGCGAATTCGCGGTATGAGGCCATTCGCCTGTGAGGTGCAGTCTTGGCCACTCTGACCACTCTGTTCCTCAGCCCGCGCGGGATTCCGAAACCTGGCGCGCTCATCAAGCCGGCAACGCTATTCAAGTTCCACAAGGCGTTATTGGATCGGAAATACCGCCTGCTCTTGTCCTCTTCGTCGTATCGCTGCAAACCCGGTCCGGATCGCCGTAGCCGTCTCGTCACTCTTTAGAGTGACTGCGGAGTTTCTCAAGGACTTCCTCGGGCAGATGCAACGATTGGTTGATCGTGCTCGGACGTGTCAGCGCATAGAGCGCCTTTGAGTGAAACTCTCGCCGGTAAAGGACGTAGACGACGAGAGTTGAGGCAGCCACGAATAGCCACGGATGTACGAACCACGTCAGAGCTGCGAGCGCGAAATAGAACGCCCGCAGACCGTGGTTGAAGTTCTCGGCCGCAAAACTAGCCACGCTGGTGATCGCGCCGACGAAATCTTCATGCTCGACCGCTTGCTCCGCCTGGGGGGCTGCGCCAATCAGAACAACGCAAAAATTATATTGCCGGATCGACCAAGTGAACTTGAAAAAGGCATTTACGAACACCGCGATTAGGAGAATGATCTTCACGAGCCACACCAACCCCGATTCCTGGCGCGCGAAAGGAAGATCGGCTGCTACGTCAATGACACGGTCGGTTGTCCCCAGCATCGCGCAAAGACCGCCCAAGATCAGAAGCGACGTCGATGCAAAGAAGGTCGCACCGGTGAGCAGGCTGTTTAACGCGGCGATATCGGCGATGCGGTTATCACGCCCGAGCACGTGCTTGAACCATTCGCGGCGGTAAATCCGCATTGACACTAGCAAACTTGGCATTTCGGCTGACTTGTGCTGGGCAAAATACGTGTAGCCTACCCAGCACAAGACGAACCACGCGAGCACCAGCCAATCGATTAAGGGGAATCTCAGCATGTTCTGTGCTCCTTGATCTACAATGGCCTTCGTCGTGCTGACTTGAGCCCGTGTTGTCCAGAATTTCGGACGGCCCAGTCAAGCAACGTTGCGGTAGTAGAAGTTTAGCGTTTCACCCGGCCATGCATGGCAGCGGATTGCGCCGTAATCTGCGGCTATCACCGCTTCACATAGATTGCGTTACGTTCCTGGCGTTTGGTCATTGGGCGCTTTGTCGCCAACGCAGTCTAGGCGACGCTGTGTATCGCACGGGAACCCGCAAAAGTCGCGCAGCGAAATGTCACGAGTACATCACCATCGTCGGTGCCCTCCGTCGGACCATGAGGCTGCCGTCGGCCTCGACAAATAGCCACCTCAGCGCAGTTGCTCCATCGCCGAAAATACTCGTTCACAGCGCTGCCGATCGCGCGCGTCGACAATGCCCGGCTGGGCGCACCACGCGACGAGACGCTCGCCCAGGACACTGGCGCTGATCGTTCCGGCGCCCTGGAAACGCTCCTTTAGCTGTTTCACTTGCAGCGCGAGCTTTTGCGCCTGAAGCTCGGCCGGACTCTCCAGTCCGAGCAGTATTTCAAGCTCGAGCAGATTCTCCCGACGCGACTCGACACCGTGTTCGATCCGCGCCAGGTAGTCACTGGCGGCAGGCGCCTCGGAGAGGGCCCGCAGCGCGGCATCACGGCGAGCGATCATTTTCTGTTCCCATGCAGGTGACAGTGCCGGCAACGCCGTCCACCGTTCATGCGCCGCCGCCGAGCGCGTCGCGGCTTCGGCCGCGGCTGGCCTCGAACGCACCAGGCTGTCGAGCTCCTCGCACAGGCGTTCCTTCGCCGCCAGCGTCTGCCAGACCGCGGCTTCCCGCGAGCGGGCACGCGCCGACACTGCGGCCTCCACCGCCGTCTTTGCATCCTTGAATCGAGATTCGATGCCACGCAGCGCAGGATCGGACCCGCCGAACTTCTTCTTCCATTGCTCCTGCAGCTCCCGTAGGCCTCGACGGATGACCTGGTCGTCTTTGTTCTGCTCCAGCGCGAGCTGCTCGAGCTGCACGCAAATGTCCTCGAGCGCACGGCGATGTTCGTGCTTACGGTTGTCCTCTTCCTTGCGTTTGGTTTGACGGGTGCTGAACACCGCATTACACGCGGCGCGAAACTGCTCCCATAGCGCGCGCTCATCGTGCTGCGCCAGCGGCAGCGCCTTAGCCTGCTCCTGCCACTTGGCCTGGATCGCCTTCACTTGCGACGGCGCGCCGCGCTCCATCGCTTTGGACGCCAGCGCTTGAGCCTCCACGATCAACGCCTGACGATCCGCCTTCGCTCGATCGCGCACCGCCGACAGCGCATCGCGCAGCGGCGCGAGCACAGTCTTGAGCCGCGTGTCGAGCTCTTTCCGTGCGCCCGGTTCGACGCTGCCCAGATCGCCTTCTCGCCACGCGTGATCGGTGTCGCGCAACCAGCGCTCGACCGAGCGCCAGTCGCACGGCTCAACGAGCAGGCTCGGCGCGTGCGCGGCTGCCGCGGCGATGAATTCGTCGCGCCGCTTACGCGCTTGCTTTCTCTCCGCCGCCAGCTGCGCGAAATGTTTGGCGGCCGGTGCATAGGCTTTTTCGCACGCGCGGTCGAAGCGTTCCCATAGCGCCTTCGGGACGCCCGCGTGTTGCTGATCGAGTGCCTTCCACTCTTCGCGCAGTTTCCGGACTTCGAGCGCAAGGCGTGGCGCGTCCAGCGGCTGCGACGACGCGGCTTCGGCGCGCTCGCACAGCTGAATGCGGGCAGTGTACTGGCCGAACGATTCCCAGCGTTCGAGCTCGACCACTTGCTGCAGGACGCGGTTGAGTCGCTGCATCGTCGGCTTCGGCAGCATGCCGGCGCCCTTGACCGTCTTGAGCTCATCAGCGACCGCGCGAGCGCTCTGCAATTGTCCCGCGATCAGTGCCTGCTCGGCTATATGCAACAGACGATGAACATCCTGCCGTGCTGCGTTCGCTTCCTGCTGCGCGACGCGAATCTGCGCCAACCTGCGTTGCTCGACCACCGTCAACGCGGCGTCGAAACGCCGCGTCAGCGCCGGCGCTCGAATCGCCTCATGCAATGCCTGCCACCGCTCTGGCAGATTCGCGTGGTCGATCGACGTGCCCGCGGCAAGCTGCTCGGCTTCGACGACCAGCGCTTCGGCGCCGGCGAGAGCCTGGAGATCCTGCTCCCACTGCACGATGCGCTGATCTGCTGCTTCCAGTTCGGCAAGCGCGGAGTTATCGGCGTACCGCTGCGCCTCTTCACGCAACGCAGCGAGTTCGGTGCGCAGGGCAGCAAGCCCATCCGGCGCTGCGGGCGGCCCCAGCATACTTATCCATTCGCGCAGCCTGCGCTTAAAGCGTGCCCGTACCCTCTGCTCATCTTGCTCGCGATCGAAACGTGCCTGAAGGGTCCGGCGAGCGGCATCGCAGCGCGCGAGACGAGCGGTATCGCCGCTCATGTCCAGTACCTGCCAACGGCGATTGAGTTCAACCACCGCCCCGAGTACCGGGCCGGGGTTGCTCGTTAGCGCTTCCAATTGCGTCAGTATCGCGTCCGCTTCGACTGCCTGCCCCAGGCGATCCTCCATCGCATCGATCCGCTGCCGGGCGAGCCGGGCGACCCCGTTGTCCTTGTTCTTCGCGCCGTCGGCGAGTCTGCGCAGACCCTCCACGGTGCGCACGCGCTCGGCAGCCGCCATCCGTGTCTCTGCGTGCTCGGCAGCAAGCGCGAGGTCGATCAACGGCTCTTCGTCGCGAATGGCGGCAATCGCGTGGTGGCGACGGTCCGCATCTTGCGTACGGCGCGCAACTTCAGAGCGAATCGCATCGGTGCAGCGGTCGGCCTCGAGCAGCGTCCTCGCACCCGCCCCGTCCTGCGTCTCGGAAAGGACGTTGCAAAGTGCAGACGCAAGGCCATCCCGCACTGCCAAATCGGTCTCCGTTTCCCATGCCGCGGCCAGCGTCGCGAGATTGGCACAACGCCGTGCAGCGGCGACGCGGACCTGTGGTGCCGGGTCGTCAGTCAGCAGCTGCGCGAGCTCAGACGAGTCTGGCGCCAGCTCCGCTACACCGAGAACCCGTTGCGCCGGTTCGGGGTGTGTGTGCAGCGCAGAACGAGGAAAGAGTTTGCTAATCATGGTGTGAGGGGCTTGGCATATCGCGCACAGCTGCCGTATTGGCCCTTCGGTCGCACGCAGGCGCGATTGCTACGACGGCGCCGTGGACCCGCCTCCTTAGCGCCCGGTGTTACTACGGCCGTTTGCACGTGATGACCGCGCTACTCGTCAACAGAAGCCAGGGGCTCGTTCCATCCGCCATACCAGTGCAGGCGGATCGCCCTATAGGCGCTGGCAACCACCGCCCCGAACACGAAGTGCGAAACCATGCTTACGCTATCCCGTTCTTCAATGAACCATGGAGAGAAAGCGTCAAGACCGTAGAAGTTGATGTAGTAAAGGATGAGTCCGTAGAGGCCACCGACGACAATGCTCCAGAGGTGTTGACCGCGGGTAGTAGAAACGCGAGGAATCCCCCGTAGACGGATCGCCGCTAGCAGCACGACGACGTCGAATGTATGGAACGGCGATAGCACCTCCGGTCCCAGCACCATTGCGACAATCATGC
>VBCY01000224.1 GCA_005882995.1 Betaproteobacteria bacterium | reverse complement strand
AAAGCTGATGCAGCGTCGCAGCGACCAACTCCTTGCCCGAACCGCTTTCGCCAAGAATCATCACCGGTGCATTCGAGCGAGCGAGTCGATCGAGACTGTGGAACAGCTCGCGCATCGGTTCACATGCGCCGTACAGTCTTCCGAACCGCTCCAGGCGTCCATCGGTTTTCAACATGCGCTCCCCATCTCGCGCGGCCCGCAAGGCACCCGCATCGACTGCTGCGGGATACTTCGCGAGGCTCGCAAAGTCCTCCAGTTGCTCTCCGAACATGGCCCCGTCTCCGTTGTTTGGTGGTTTGCGACGGTCACAATGGTCAGCCAGCGGCCGGGCATGCGCTATCGGCCATGCGCTTTTAATGATGTAGGTGAAAAGGTGGGTCTCGTAGGAGAATGTCCTACAGGCCAATCGCCTTCCCAGCGTAGCCCTTCGTGATTACGTCCGCAGTAAGAGCGGTCCGCGAGAGCCTTCTAGGTCTCAGCAAGGCATGCAGAGCTTTCGAGGGCCAAACAAAATCCTGAGAAGAGTTTCAGGATAGGCCCGCGGGGAACCAATAGCGGCGGTGGTGCAGGAGCTCGAGAGCGGTGAATCCGTGTCATGGGAGGGCTGAACAGATCCTCGCTTCCCGATCCCCTGCCTCACCTCCACTCGCAAACGGCATGCCAAAGTGTTCGGGGCTTGTTCGCACTGGGAAACAGCGGTCGCGAATCGTCCGAATCACGCATTCTTTTTGCAAAACTGCTTCTCGCTTTGTAGAAACGACGAATAATGGAAACCGCGGCGAGACAGATATGCTCTGTTGCCTGGTCGGACTTTGTCGCATGCTGGCGCCAGATTTGAGCGAGTGATGCACTGTCAAGGCGCATCTTCTTCGGCGTTTCACTGGCGAGAGTGCAGAAAGGCAAAAGTCAGGATGACGAGAATCGCAGCGACGATACCGCTGGGGTAATATCCCCATTCCCGGCTGTAGCGGTAAAGCGGCAGCGTGGCGATCAACAGGATGACGAGCAGCACCAACACGATGACGTTCACGATTGAATGATCAGCTCCTGCCTTTCGATCGCCTTCACCCGCTGTCGGTTGGCGCTTGAGGCAGGGGATCTTCAGCAAGAAATATTCCCTGACTATCGCCGGACGCTCAGGGTTCAATAATGACGGATCCGCCCCTAAAGCCAGAACGGCGCTTTATCCCTCGACTCCAGTTCGCCCGAAGCGAACCGTGGGTCGCCGTGCTTCTGTTTACGCTGGGCGCGTCGATCGCCGTGATTGCCGGCTTGATGATCAGGAGCTGGCACCTCGGGGAGCCGCCTCCCACCGCTCCAGTCCTCGAGGCGATCCAGTACGACACGGCGTGGATTTTTGCTTTTTGCGGCGTTGCGCTCGCATTGCAGGCCGTGGGGTATTCGCGGGCCGCACGACTGATCGCCGCGGTGCCCATCGTCGTCGCCGGGCTGCGCCTGGCCGCAGCGATTGCTCCCGGGTCGCTACCGATTCACCCACTGCTCGCCAATCCGTGGTTGCCGTACAAGGCCGGAGATTACGACGACATGGGCGTGCTGACCGCGCTCGTTGCGATCGTCACCGGCAGCGCGCTGGCCTCCTTCGGCCCGCGAAGCAATGGCCGCGGATGGCACGCCATCATGCTGGCGCTTCTCGGCGCGATCGCCATGGCGCTGTCGCTGCTGATGGCGGTCGGGTCGTGGAGCGGAAGCAGCGTCACGCTGGAGGTGCTGCAGTTCACGAGCGGCGAACGCACGAATGCACTGCTGTTCATCGTGCTCGCTGGTTCTGTGCTGTTCTACGCTGTTCTCGGCAACGAGGTAGAGCGGCAGGCGCTGCGGCGCACGGCGCCGCTCATCGTCTGGTTATCCGCATTCGCATGCGTGCTTGTCTTGTGGCGCGCTTTGAGCGTGGAGGAGACGCGGTTCGTGCAACGCGGAACCGCACTGCTCGCCGCCGACGCGCGCGGCCAGATCGAGCGAGAACTGAGAGAGCGCGTGGACACTATCTGGCGCTTCGGATTACGCACGCCCATCTACCAGTTCGATCCCGAGCTCATGCGGCGCGATGCCAAAGTCGTGCTGCAAAGCCTGGAGGAAGTGCGTTCCGTTGGCTGGGCGGGGCCCGACTACATCATCCGCTGGGTGACACCCGTCGATTTCGAGGGCCGCGTTGCCGGCTTCGATGCGCGCAGCGACCCCCGCCGCCGGGAGGCTGTCGAGCTTGCGGTTGCGACGCGCGAGCCGACGTTGTCGAAGTTCACCGATCTGCTCATCGGGGGCGAGGGCGTGGTCATTTACGTGCCCGTCTATGTCGGAGATGAGCTCAAGGGGATTCTGTCGGCGACGCTCGCCAAGGGCAACTGGTTGACTTCCGTGCTCGGCGGGCGCTTCCCCGATCATCGGATCGAATTGATCGAGGACAGCAAGGTCCAGCTCACCGTCGGAGCGGACGAACCTGCTGCTCCACAGGAATGGGCGCAGGAACTGCCGCTGACCATCCGTAACGCGAAATGGACGCTCCGGGTCACACCCAGCGCGTACTACATCGCGGGCAGCGTTTCGCGGCTGCCCGATGCGGCGCTGGTCCTCGGTATCCTGATGGCGACACTGCTCGCCGTGGCCACTTACCTGTTTCAAGCAGCGCGCCTGCGAGCGCGCGAGCTCAATCAGGCGAACCTGCGTCTGGTGCAGGACATTTCGCGCCGCTATCACGTCGAGCAGGAGCTGCGCGAAAGCGAGGCGCGCACCCGTCTGATCATCAACGCGGTCAAGGATTGCGCGATCTACATGCTCGACAAGGAAGGCCGAGTGGCGAGCTGGAGTCCGGGTGCACAGGCGCTCTACGGATACGATGCAAAGGAGATCATCGCCCGTCATTTCGCGATCTTCTATCCGCCCGACCGCAAGCAGCCGCTGGAAAGCGAACTCGCCGTCGCCGCCCGCAGGGGCTGGTTCGAGGAAGAGTGCTGGCACTTGCGCAAGGACGGAACGCGGTTCTCCGGAGATGACATCATTTCCGCGATCCGCGACGAACAGGGACATCTCCGCGGTTTTTCCGCCGTCACGCGTGACGTCATGCTGCGGATTCAGCTTCGAGAGCAAACCGAACGGGCGCGCGACTTCTACATGGCGCTTTTCACCGGTTTCCCCAATCTGGCGTGGCGCTCCGACGCATACGGCGCGTGCGATTACGTGAATCAGGCCTGGCTCGACTACACCGGGCGCAAGCGCGAAGCCGAGCTCGGCGCCGGGTGGCTGGACTCGGTTCATCCGGAAGATCACGTTCGCTGGCGAGCGATCGTTGATCTGACGTTTCCGGCGCGAGAGCCGTTCGAGCTGGAGTTTCGCCTGCGCCGCGCCGACGGACGTTACGGCTGGTTCATTGGCGTGGGACGCCCCTATCACGATATGCAGGGCGTTTTCGCCGGGTATCTGTGTTCCTGCTACGACAACACTGCGCGGCGGGCGATGGAGGATGCGCTGAGGGAAAGCGAGGATCGTTACGAGCGCATCACCGCCAACGTGCCGGGCATGGTGTTCAAGCTGCGTCGAGAGTCCGATGGGCGCAAGGTGTTTCGCTATGTCAGTCGGGGTTGCCAGGCGATCACCGGGCTCGACGAAGCCACCATCGGCTCGGATGCCAACGCCTTTTTCAACTTGATCGAAGCAGCCGATCGGGCGCATCTAATGGCCACGCTCGACGGTTCGGCGGAGAAGCTGAGCGCGTGGAAATGGTCGGGCCGATTGCATCCGAAGCAGCAACTGGCGGAAAAATGGATCACCATTCGGGCCGCGCCGCGCCGCGACGACGACGGTGCGACGGTGTGGGACGGCGTCGTGTTCGACGACACCGCAAGCCGCCTCCAGCAACTCGAGCTCGAGCGTTCGCGCGAAGAGTTGAGGGCTCTATCGCGGCACCTGCAATCGGTCCGGGAGGACGAAAAGGCGAGCATCGCGCGTGAAGTGCACGATGAGCTTGGCGCGACCTTGAGCGCGCTGAAAATGGACCTTGAATGGCTCGGCGAGCATTCCCGAAAGATACCGGAAGCTGTCGAAAAGAAACGCATCGCCATGATCCAGCTCGTCGACGCTGCGGTTGCAGCCACCCGCAAGATCGTCACCGAGCTGCGTCCTTCGGTGCTCGACGATTTGGGACTCGTCGCGGCTCTGCGCTGGCAGACGAGTGCGCATCAGAAAAGCGCGAAGGCGCGCGTTCATCTCACTCTTCCGGATGCGCCGCTGGTCGTCGATCCGGAACGTGCGCTTGCGTTGTTTCGCATCTTCCAGGAGACGCTCACCAACGTTTCACGTCACGCCAAGGCGACGAATATCTGGGTGCGGCTCGATGAGCGCGATGGTGCCTATGTGCTCACGGTGCGCGACGACGGAGTTGGAATTTCCCCCGAAGATTCCACCAAGCCAACTTCACATGGCCTTCGCGGCATGCGGGAACGCGCGCAACAGCTCGGCGGTGATGTCTCCATCTCGGGGGAGCCCGACGAAGGCACAACACTGATCGCATCCATACCCAAAGAGCAGCCGGAACACCAATCGGCGGGCTAGGACGTTCCCGCGAGCGTGGACGGGCCCGCACGCCGCCCGCCCACGCTGTTCATTCGGACTCCGGTCTAGCGCCGGTTATGAGGCATCGGTCTGGCCCGGAGGTCGCGCGGCTCTCCATAGTCCTGCTGCATGCGACCCATCCAGCTATCGCGCTCACCGCGCATGCGCAGAGTCTCATCGCCAATCAGGCGTCCCCAGCCTTGCTCGAATACACCCACCCACCGGCGAAGGCGGCCTTGGACGCGATCCAGGTTCATTGGGATCGTCCAGCTTCAGGAAGTGGTCTTCACATTCAAGTTATCGATGACACCCTTCACTCCTGACGTCGAGCTGGCTACCTGCTTGGCCTTCACACGCATATCGGGGTTGTCGACGTTGCCGGTAAGCGTAACCGTTCCGTCCTTGGTCTCGACATTGATGTCCGTCGACTTCAATCCCGGTTCGGCGATGAGAGCCGCCTTCACTTTCGCAGTGATTGCCGTATCGCCGGTGGCGGTGGTCATGCTGGAAGTGGCATCGGCCATCTTGGACGAAGACTGGTCCATCCGCTGGCTGGCCGTTGAGCCGGTTCCTTGCCGGTCGCAGCCCGCCACCAGCAGCGTTGACGCCGCTAACACGCACAAAATAGATGTACTGGTTTTCATGCTCGATACTCCTCAAGTCTTCGATAGTAGTCCCTCCCGACTATCGCGCCGGAGAATCGCCCCCAGCAACGCGCTCCCGATAGCTCCATCGCAGTATCCGTGCCATGCCAAGAGGCAGCTATCGGTCCTGAGCGGTTTTTCGTGTCGGTGGACTTCAGGTCCAGGGTAGGAGCACGTCCTACGCTCTGTCGCGGTCAATGACGGAACGACCTGTGTTCTTAAGATGCAAGCTCCGGAAAAAAACCGCGATCGTATCGCGCGTATGCCCCTGTACGCGTGAAGGGTAGGACCTTCTCCGATAGCGTCTTGGACAAAAGTCTACCTGCGTTCAGGCATTCGCCCAACGTCGCTAAGGCGCGGCACTGACAAAATGTTCAGCGAGGCGCCGATTGGCGCATCAAAGGGCACCGGGCAGCATGGCGGCACATCTTCACTACCAGGAGCGGCTGATGGCACCAGCGAAATGCCAGCGCGAAAGTCGAATCGTCAACAAGCTCTTTGGCAGTGCGATGCTCGTCGCGATGTTGTCGCTGATGATCTTGGGTTTTCCCGCACGCGCAGCACAGTTTTCCATCGACAATTCGGATTTGTGGTGGACGCCGACCGAGAGCGGATGGGGGCTGCAGCTCGTTCAGCGCTCCGAGGTTATTTTCGCAACGCTGTTCGTTTACAACGCTGCAAACAATCCGATGTGGTATTCGGCGACTCTCGTTCCCAGCAGCTCTTCGTCATGGACAGGGGCGCTCATGCAATGCACTGGGCCGTCGTTCGGCAATCCGCAGTTCGATCCCGGGTCGGTGTCGTGCTCCCATGTCGGCGCCATGACTTTCACCGCATGGTCGGATCACGAAGGCACCCTCTCCTATACGGTCAATGGCGTCGCAGTCAGCAAGAGCATCGCCAGACAAACGCTGAGGATTCCCGATCCGAGCGGTAACTACGCCGGCATACTTTCAGTTTCTATTGAGGGCTGCCCGAATCCCGCGGACCTGGGCCGGCGACAGAACCGGATGGATTTCGAGCTCATCGACAATGCCGGTGCCTTGACGATGATCTCGCAGGAGCAGAACAGCACGGCGGTGTGCACCTCAACCGGCGACTACACTCAATACGGCCAGTTCGGAGCGAGCCGGCAGGTCACGTCGAGCTGCACCGATGGCAGCGGCGCGAACAAGGTCACGCTCCTGTACGAAGTAGTCGTCTCGTTCACTGGCGTGACCATGAACTTCACGGCTCCGAGCAGCAATCTGGGGCAGAACGGATGCACGCTGAACGGCTCGATTTACGGCATTCGCCAGTAGCCTGGACCAAGCGTCGGGCGCGGCGGCGTAACCGCCGCGTCCGCTAAAGCAGCGCCCGCTGCCGCTCGACGGCCGCGTCGACCACCGTCAAGGCCGTCATATTCACGATGCGGCGGACTGTAGCGGATGGCGTCAGGATATGCGCCGCCCGCGCAACTCCGAGCAGCATCGGCCCGATCGTCAATCCGCTGCCCGCAGCCACCTTCAGCAGATTGAACGAAATGTTCGCGGCGTCGAGGGTCGGCATGATCAGCAGATTGGCGTCTCCGTTGAGCCGCCCCCCGGGAAGCACTCTCTTGCGGACTTCACCGGAGAGTGCCGCATCGCCGTGCATTTCGCCATCGACTTCGAAGTCGGGCTCCATGGCACTGACCAGGGCAAGCGCCGCCTGCATCTTTCGCGCCTGGGGGTGAGTGCTGGAACCAAAGTTGGAGTGCGAGAGTAGAGCGGCTTTCGGGGTGATTCCGAAACGGCGCATCTCATCGGCGGCAAGCAGCGTGATCTCGGCGATCTGCTCCGCAGTCGGATCTGCATTGACGTAGGTGTCGGCAATGAAAATGGTGCGGTCGTGCATCACCACGGCGTTCATTGCAGCACAGGTCCGCACGCCCTTGCGCAGCCCGATCACCTGATCGATGTAGTAACGATGCGATTCATGTGTGCCGTATGTTCCGCACAGCATGCCGTCGGCGTCGCCCATGTGAATCATCATTGCGCCGATCAGTGTGTGCCGCCGGCGCATCTCGCTTTTGGCGATTTGCTCGGTCACGCCTTTGCGTCCCGCAAGCCGGTGGTACTCGGTCCAGTAGCCGCGATAGCGCGGATCGTCTTCATTGTCCACCACCTCCAGGTCGCGTCCAGCGCGTACGCGTAAACCGAAGCGCTCGAGACGCTGGGCGATGACGGCTGGTCGACCGATGAGGATCGGCTTCGCAAGCCCTTCATCGACGACCACCTGCACTGCGCGAAGAACGCGCTCGTCCTCGCCCTCGGCAAACACAACTCGCTTCGGAGTGTTCTTGGCTGCCTGAAAAATGGGCTTCATGAGCAGGCCAGAGTGGTAGACGAGTTGCAGCAATCTCTGGTGGTACGCGCCGAAGTCGGTGATGGGTCGCGTCGCGACGCCGGACTCCATCGCAGCCCGGGCAACGGCGGGCGCGATGTTCACGATCAGCCGCGGATCGAACGGTTTAGGAATCAGATAATCGGGTCCGAACTTGACGTCCTCGGTGCCATAGGCGGCAGCAACGATGTCCGACTGTTCCGCCATCGCGAGATCCGCGATCGCGCGCACACAAGCGAGCTTCATCGCTTCGTTGATGGTCGTGGCACCGACGTCGAGCGCACCTCGAAAGATGAACGGAAAGCACAGCACGTTGTTCACCTGGTTCGGAAAGTCCGAGCGGCCGGTGGCGATGATCGCGTCTGGACGGGCGGCCTTGGCCACGTCGGGCATGATCTCCGGTTCAGGATTGGCCAGCGCAAGTATCAGCGGCTTGTCCGCCATTCGCTTGACCATTTCCGGCTTGAGAACTCCGCCCGCAGAAAGACCCAGAAAGACGTCGGCATCAGCGATGATGTCTGCGAGCTTGCGCGCCTCGGTGCTTTGCGCATAGCGCGCTTTGTTCTCATCCATCTCTTCTCTGCGCCCGCTGTACACGACGCCAGCGATGTCGGAAACCCAGATGTTTTCCCGACGAATGCCGAGGCTCACTAGAAGATCGAGGCAGGCGAGCGCCGCCGCTCCGGCGCCCGACGCCACCAGTTTCACTTTGGCAAGGTCCTTCCCCACCACGCGCAGCCCGTTGGTAACTGCCGCGCCGACAATGATCGCCGTGCCATGTTGATCGTCGTGGAATACCGGGATCTTCATCCGCTCCCGACATTTGCGCTCGACGTAGAAGCATTCGGGAGCTTTGATGTCCTCGAGGTTGATGCCACCGAACGTGGGCTCAAGCGCGCAGATGATATCCACCAGTTTGTCGGGATCGCGCTCGTCGAGCTCGATGTCAAAGCAATCGATACCGGCAAACTTCTTGAACAGGACCGCCTTTCCCTCCATGACCGGTTTTCCGGCGAGCGGTCCGATCGATCCCAGACCGAGGATCGCGGTTCCATTGGTCACCACGCCGATCAGATTGCCCCGCGCAGTGAGCGTGCGCGCCTCTGCGGGATTGCGCACAATTTCGTCGCAGGCTGCGGCAACGCCAGGCGAATAAGCGAGCGCCAGATCGCGTTGATTGGTCAGTTGCTTGGTCGGCAGCAGCGATATTTTGCCCGGCGGGTGCGCGCGATGGTACTCCAGCGACGCTTCGCGGATGTCTTGGTCCGGCATCGCAATCTCTCTTGGACAACGGAAGGGGGATTGGTGATGATAGCAGAAGCCATAACAGGTGCATCCGGGTTCCCACGTCCCACGTGCGCGCACCCACAGTGAATCCTGGAATGCGTCATGCCGGTATAATTTAGAGTTTCGCCCGCGCATTGCGTGGGCGTTTGTCAACGATGACCTTTTTCTGGCCGATCGCAGCGCTATTACTTGCTGCCACCGTCGCTACGCTGCTCTGGCCGCTCCTGCGCCGCAGCGCTCAGGCGGACTCACCAGATTCGGACGCTGCCGCGATCGCAGTGCTTCGGGATCAGAAGCGAACACTTGACGCCGAATGCGACGCAGGCACGATCACACGTGAAGAGCGCGATGCCGGCCTGACCGAGATCACCCGGCGGGTCGCCGAGGAAGCGATTCACTCGCCGTCGACCCATTCAGCGCCCCCATCCAGGCCCACATGGCTAATAGCGATCGCGCTGGCAGCGATCATTCCTGTGGCTGCATTCCTGCTGTATCAGCGCTTCGGCAATCCCGCTGCGACGACGGTCGCTGACGTCGCCGCTCGTCATGATGTCTCGGAGCAGCAGATCATCGCCATGGTCGACAGTCTGGCGCAGAAGCTCAAGCAGAGACCCGATGACGCTGCGGGGTGGGTTTTGCTGGCGCGCTCCTACCAGGCACTCGGCCGCTTCCCGGAAGCCGCCGAAGCCTACGCGCATGCCGAGACGTTGATACACGACGAACCCAATCTGCTCGCCGACTACGCAGATGCGCTGGCCATGGCGCAGGGACGACGTTTTGGAGGTAAACCCACCGAACTGATTGAACGAGCGCTTGGCATCGATCCCGCCCACAAAAAGGCGCTTGCACTCGCCGCCACGATGGCGCTCGAGGCACACGATTCCGCTGCTTCGCTCGCTTACTGGCGGCGCCTCGCGGCGCAACTCCCCGCCGGCTCCGACGAAGCACAACAGGTCGCCGAGGTCATCGCCGAAATCGCCTCGCAGCAGGGCACCGGCAATGGGACAGGCAAACCACCGGCGCCCATTACGAAAGCCAACCGTGCTGGCCGCACGGTCGCCGCAGCAGCTGCGAGCAGTGGAACAGGCGGCGGTGCGATCAGCGGCCGAGTGGATATCGCAGCGGCACTCGCGTCCAGGGTCGCGCTGAACGATACCGTGTTCATATTCGCACGCGCGCCGGTTGGATCGCGCATGCCGCTGGCCATCTTGCGCATTCCTGCCAAGGAGCTGCCGAAGAGTTTTTCGCTCGACGACACCATGGGCATGGCTCCGGGCGTCAAACTGTCGAGCGCGCCGGCGGTTATTGTCGAGGCGCGGATCTCGAAGACAGGCAGTGCGACTCCGCAGTCAGGCGATCTATTCGGCAGCAGCGCGCCGACTAAACCCGGGTCTGCCGACATCAACATTACTATCGACAAGGTTGTCCAGTAGCCGCGATTGTGAAATCGACTCGAGAGAGGTCGCTTTTGTGCGGCCCATGCCGTCCATGATCCCAGTCAAAGCCCTGGGCCGAGGGTGCGGCCTATAATTCGGCCTTGTCATCCACGGTCCCGGGCACGATGCTGGAAGCGCAGCACCTCGCCGCGCAGCGCGGCGGCGTTCCGTTGTTCAAGGACATCGCCTTCGCGCTCAATCGCGGCGAAGCGCTCGTCGTCACCGGCGCCAACGGCAGCGGCAAAACCACGCTCCTCAGAATGGTCGCCGGGCTGACTCTGCCCAGCGCGGGAACGCTGGGGTGGAGCGGCGCGTCGGTCGCCCCGTTCGACGCGACCTTGCGCGCAATGACGCTCTATATCGGACACGCAGTTGCATTGAAGGACGAACTGACGGCCGAAGAGAACGTGGTTTCACTGGCAACGTTGCACGGCGCGGCGGTGGACATGGCTTCAGCAGGTGCAGCACTCACGCACTGGGCATTGGAACGGCAGCGCAGGCTGCCGGCCCGGGTGCTATCGCAGGGTCAACGTCGCCGGGTCGGATTGGCGAGATTGCGCCTCGTGCGGCGACCGCTGTGGGTGCTCGACGAGCCGACCACAGCGCTCGATTCTGCGGGTATCGCCATCTTGCATGGGGTCCTGAAATCGCACCTCGCCCAAGGCGGCATGGCAGTGATTGCAACGCATCAGGAGCTCGCGTTACCCGCGAGCGCCCAGAGAGCGCTCAGTCTGCAATGAGCCCCTTCGACGCGGTGATCCCCGACACTATGCCCGCAGGCACATGGGGCGGCGTTGCATGGTCCGCAGCACGCGATCTCAAGCTTGCGCTGCGCTCCAAGGCTGAACTTGGCGTGCTGCTGCTGTTCTACGTCATCGTGGTTACGCTCTTCCCATTGGGCGTCGGCCCGGAGCCTGCGCTGCTGCGCGCATTGGGTCCAGGCGTGCTGTGGGTCGCGGCGCTGTTGACGTCGCTGCTGTCGCTACCGCGGATTTTTGCGGCTGATTTCGGAGATGGGACGCTGGAGCAGATCGCCTTGTCTCCCTTTCCATTGCCGGCGCTGATTTCCGGGAAAATCGGCGCCCATTGGGCATCGACGGGTTTGCCGCTCGCCGTGGCGTCGCCCATTCTCGGGCTGCAGTTCGGCTTGCGCGGCGACGAATTGTCCGTGCTCGCGCTCGCATTGCTGCTCGGCACGCCGACGCTTTCGCTGCTCGGCGCGGTCGGCGCTGCCTTGACCCTGGGGGTGCGCGCAGGCGGTGGATTGCTCGCATTGCTCGTGCTTCCGCTCTATGTGCCCATCCTCATCTTTGGCGCCGGCGCAGTCGAGGCGGTGTGCGTGGGTCTCTCTGCAGCTCCGCAGTTGTCGCTTCTTGGCGCAGGCCTGCTCGCTGCGGCGGTGGGTGCACCGATGGCAGCGGCAGCGGCAGTGCGTATCGCTCTGGATTAGGACGTGACTACAGCATCCATCAACTGGTTCAAGTTCGCCTCGCCCGCTTCGTTCTTTCCGCTCGCTGGGAAGCTGACGCCATGGTTCGCGATCGCTGCGGCAGTCTCAGGCGCTGTTGCACTATGGCTCGGCTTTGCGGTGGCGCCCACCGACGCGCAACAGGGAGAGGCCTATCGCATCATCTTTATCCATGTGCCGGCAGCATGGATGTCGATGTTCATCTACCTGGTGATGGCATTCTGGTGCGCGGTATCGCTCACCTTCAACACCCGGCTCGCGGCAATGATGGCGCAAGCGCTCGCTCCGACCGGGGCATTGTTTACTTTTCTAGCCCTCTGGACCGGAGCTCTCTGGGGAAGGCCGACATGGGGCACGTATTGGGCTTGGGATGCGAGCATGACGTCGGAGTTGATCCTTCTCTTTCTGTACTTCGGCTACATGGCGTTGCGCCAGGCGATCGACGATCCGCGGCGCGCCGATCGAGCGAGCGCGGTGCTCGCGCTGGTGGGGGCGGTCAACGTCCCTATCATCTATTTTTCGGTCAAATGGTGGAACACACTGCATCAGGGCGCGACGGTGAGCTTGACTGCCGCCCCCAAAATGGCGGCGGTGATGCTTGCCGGGATG
>VBCY01000223.1 GCA_005882995.1 Betaproteobacteria bacterium | reverse complement strand
CCAACGGCGGGGTTTGCTGCCGGAGCCATCTAAGCCGCTCGGGGGCCACCGTCGATATACCGCCGCTGCGGTAAAGCGCGTGCACTTCATCAAGCGCGCACAGCAACTAGGCTTCACGCTGGCCGAGGTCGAAGGGCTTCTCCTGCTCGAGGACGGCCAGAACTGCCGAGAGACGCGCCTGCTGGCCGAACAGAAGCTGGCGATTATCGAGGGGCGCATCGCCGATCTCACTCGCATGCGCCGACTGCTTACGAAACTGATCGCCGAATGCAAACACGGGAAGCGCCCGAGGTCATGCCCGATCATCGCGACGCTGTCGGCCGGTTGTGGTCCGCAATAATTCGCGCCGCTGGCGCTTCGGGCCCGGCGCGGCAACGGTGCCGCGCTAATGCGATCGATCGCGGGAAAGCCGGAGCCCGTTCCGGCCGCACGCGAAAGCATGAACTTGCGCTTCGCCTATTTGGGGTTGTTCTGGCTGGTAGGGTCCGCCTTGTTCTCGTTGCCCGTGCCCGGAACCGTCGGCGGTTGCGGTTGGGAACGCGTGTTCTGTAGCTGTTCGGGCGGCGTGGGCGTTTTCTCGACCGGCCGATCTCCCGGAGCTGACTGGCGCTGTTGGTCCTGCTGTTGCGCGTCCTGCTTGCCCGCGGGGCTGGGTAAGGCGGACTGGTCAGACATTTGTGCGCTAGCCGCGACCGCGGAAAGCGAGATAGCAACCGTGAGGCCTACGAGTCGAAGAAGTTTCATCGCTGTTCTTTCCGGAAAATGATGTCAACATCAACCTTGGACTCGGAAGGTCGGAATGGAAGTTCCCGCGATGGGATTGGTCGCGGCGAAGTCGGTCAACGTCCTACGAACGCAATGCAGGCGATTCCAACGGCGGAACCATCAACACGACCGGCCAAGTCACGGTTCAGCGTGACGGTAGCCGCGAAGGCAATCCAGCCAATGCATTCATTGGTGGATTTCGCCTCTGGCAAAACGCAAGTGACGCAAACCGTCCCCAGCCGAAGGGGCGCGTCCTCGAGCTAAGCAACCCTCATAAAAAGATCCTGCTTAACGAATTTCTTTGTGATCTGCGCGAGCTGCGCGGGCGCCGTGAAAACCAAGGTGTGGGCCACGCCCGGAATCTCGGCGAACTTTCCCTTGGGAAGGCGTCTCGCGACATCGCAGGCCCATGCCCGGCGACAGATCGGATCGAGCTCGCCGCGCACCACCAATATGGGATGACGGATGCGGGCCAGTCGGTCTTCCATAGCATCCCGAAACCCATAAAAGAACGTCTTCCATACGCGCCCGCGGCCACACTTCAAGTAATCATCGCGCGAGATTGCCTTCATATCGGGAGGATCGTAGCCGAGGTTCTGGCGCCACCGAATGAGTTGCCATACGACGCTGCGCTCGTTGGGCGGTGTTGTCGGGCCTTGCAGGACGGCCGCCGTGGCGATCGTGGGATGCCGGTCCAGAGCGGCCGCGATGACCTGACAGGCCAGCGAATTGCCGAGCAGCACCGCCGACTTCAGGTGCATTGTTTCTATCCAGGCGGCGAGGCTATCTGCCAACTCATCGATCGTAAAAACATGGTCCGGCCTCGTGCTGTCGCCAAAACCTGGAAGATCCGGCGCGAGCACCGCGTGTTCGTCCATCAAAGCCTGCGCCGTGGGCAGCATGTATCGGCACGACAAGCCGAGGCCGTGGACCAGCACGATCGGCATAGCGCTTTTGGCTGGCGCGCGTGCGAGCTTGAAATGAAGCGAGAGACCGTCGACGTCGATCTGCGCATCCTCGAATCGCGTTAGGTCGACATGTTTGGACAGCGCCTCTTCCGCTGCCGCAGCCGTATTGCCCGTTGCGAATCCGCGGAGGACTTTCATGCGTCTCGGGCAAGATCAGATGAGCGCGACCCCTCTGCATGGCGCGCGGCCAGCATGACGCGCCATAACGCCCGCCAAGTCTTCCAGTCATGTCCGCCTGGAATGATGAAGACCCGATCCGTGGGCAAGCTCTCTGCCACCAATGCATTGCCGCGGGCGAACCAGTCGCGGTTTCCGTATCCTAGATAGAGTTGCGGCGCCGGTCCTTCATGCGGCATCGCGTAGACGCGCTTAAGCCACGACCACACTCTCCGGACATGACCTCCTGCCGCAACATTTCCCGGGCGCCACATCTTCAACCCTCCCGCAGCGGCAATCTCTGCGACGACATGGTCCTCGCCCAGATAAGGCGCAAGAAGCATGAGTCCCTGGATGTCGTTGGTGTTTTCCATCGCGTAGAGGAGGGCGCCGAATCCACCCAGCGAGATCCCAATGAGCCAGATTGACTGATAGCCGCAGAGCTTGGCGGGCTCGATGACGTCCTCTTGCAGTCGATTGAGGACG
>VBCY01000033.1 GCA_005882995.1 Betaproteobacteria bacterium | reverse complement strand
CTCATCGGACGCGAGCCACGCGTAAGCGTTGGCGACGTCTTCCGGCCTGCCCAAGCGGCCCATCGGCACTTTTTCTTCGATGGCGCGGAGCACTTTTTCCGGAATGGAGTCGAGAATCGGCGTTTCGATGAAGCCGGGGCAGATCGCATTGGCGCGTATGCCCTTGCTGCCGAGCTCCCGAGCCCAGGTCTTGACCATCCCGATGACGCCAAACTTGGTCGCGGCGTAATTGGTCTGGCCAAAGTTTCCGTAGATGCCGACGATCGATGAAGCGTTGAGGATGCAGCCCGAATTCTGCTGCAGCATGATGTCGACGACGGCCTTGGTGCAGTTGTAGACGCCTTTGAGATTGACGTCGATGACTCGCTCGAATTGCTCGTCTGTCATCTTGCTGAAACGCGCGTCCTGCACGATGCCCGCATTGTTGACCAGCGTGTCGATACGCTGCCACGCGAACATTACGCCTTCGACCATGCGAGCGATGCTCTGCTTGTCCGTCACGTCGACCTGGAAGCCAAGTGCTTCCCCGCCGCAAGCACGTATTTCCGCAAGCGTCTCCGCGACGGAGGTCATGTTGATATCACACACCGCGACCTTGGCGCCTTCCCTCGTGAACTTGAGCGAGGTAGCCCGACCGATGCCTTGGCCGCCCCCCGTGATGATGGCTACTTTGCCGTGCAACCGTCCGGCACCGTTGCCGTTCACGCCATTGCTGTTATGACCATTGCCGTTCAGCCCCATTGTTCCCTCTCGAGCCCCCGTCGTCGGTCCAGGATCAAAATGCCCTGTTGCACCGCAGCGATTCTGCCTCCTTTGATTGCATTGCACAATGCGATAATTCATCAAAGCTAACGAAAAGCACAAATTGTGGTATTTTTGACAAAGTCTTAAGCATCATGTAGTTATCTTCTAATTCTTGCTCTTGGTTCATGCACTGCGCCAAAAAGCGCGCAGATTTGAGTCGTCATCCGCATCTTCCGGTTGCCAAAAGTCAGTCATCAGCCCATCTTTAGGGCTTCTCCGCAGGGCGCCGATTGCCCTCCTCTTGCAGTGCGGAATATTCCTTGCTGTTGATCCAATGAATATCGGTGGTGCACCGATTCTGTTGTAGGACAAACGCTAGGATTGGCTGCGAGGCGCTGGCCGGCGCTATCCCGCGGCACTGTCCCAGTGCTCGACAATCAGCTGGACGCCGGACAGGCCGTTGTAATGGTTCAATTCCGCCCGATAAGCCGCGCGAATACGTTCCGGCAACAGCATGGTGTTATTGAAAACGATGCCGTCCCAGCGCACCTTTCCCGCATGGAGGGTCAGTCGGAGGTGTTTCCCGCCGACCAGGCGCTGATCGGAGACGAGAAATTCGCCTTCGAACAATGGCGCCGGAAACCCTTGGCCCCACACCTTTGCAGCGAGCGCTTGCGCGACCTCAAAATTGAGCTCGCCCGGTTCCAGCGCGCCATCGGTCTCGACACTCTGTTTGATCGCCCCGGAGGGAAGCCATTCGCGCGCCACTTTTTCGAATTCTTCGGCGAATCGCGGCAGGGCGGCGTGCTTCAGAGTGATTCCGGCAGCGAAGGCGTGGCCGCCAAAGCGAGTGATGGTGCCCGGTGCGCGTTTGGCTACGAGATCGAAGGCATCGCGCAAATGGAAGCCATCGATCGCCCGGCCGGACCCGCGCAGCTCGCCGGCTGGCCCCGGCGCAAACACGACGGCGGGCCTGTGAAAGCGTTCTTTGAGCCGCGAGGCGACCAGGCCCACGACACCCTGATGCCACTCTGCACGGTACATGCAAAATGTGTAGGCGTCGGCGGCTGCGGTGGCGTCGGCTTCGGCGAGCGCCTGTTCCTGCATCGTCAACTGGACGTCGCGGCGTTCGCGATTGAGTTGCTCAAGCGTTGCAGCGAGCCTCTGCGCGATCAGCGCATCGTCGGTCACAAGGCATGCAATGCCGATCGACATATCAGCCATGCGGCCAGCGGCGTTGAGGCGCGGCCCGACGACGAATCCCAGGTCGTAAGCGGTGGCCGTTCCAGGATCGCGTCCGGTCGCGGCGAACAATGCATGCACGCCAGGCTGGGCTCGTCCCGCTCGAATTCGGCGCAGGCCGTGATCGACAAGAATACGATTGACGTGGTCGAGCTTGACCACGTCGGCGACCGTTCCGAGCGCCACCAGGTCGAGCAGCGAAGCCAGATTGGGCCCCGCTTCTTCGCCGAAATGACCACGCCTGCGAAGCTCCGAGCGCAGCGCGGTGAGAACATAGAACATGACCCCCACGCCGGCCAGACACTTGCTGGGAAAGAGGCATCCCGGCTGGTTCGGATTGACGATCCAGGCGGGCGCCGGCAAGGCATCGCCGGGCAAGTGATGATCGGTGATGAGTACGTCGATTCCGCGCTCATGAGCAGCGGCGACCCCTTCGACACTGGCGATGCCGTTGTCGACCGTAATGATGAGCTGAGGTCGGCGTTCGGCGGCCAGCGCGACAATTTCAGGAGTGAGTCCATAACCGAACTCGAAGCGGTTCGGAACCAGAAAATCGACCTCTGCTCCCATGGCCGATAGACCGCGAACGCCTACCGCACAGGCAGTGGCGCCGTCGGCGTCGTAATCGGCAATGATGAGGAGCCGCTCCTCCGCGAGTACGGCGTCCGCCAAGCGACGAGCAGCTTCGTCGATGCCCTTGAGCCCGGACCACGGGGGCAAGCGCGCGAGCTGATGATCGATCTCCGCGATCGAACGGATACCGCGCGCTGCGTAAATTCGCGCGAACAGTGGCGAGAGCCCCTCGGCGACAAGCGCTTGCGCGGCATCGCTCGCGAGCGAACGTCGTTTAAGCTTCATCAATGCTGTGATTCGAGATACCGGCCAAGCGCTGCGCCCAAGGAGCCCGCCGAGCGGCGCGTACGCAAGCGCTGCATGAGCGATGGCCGCCCGAGTTGAAAACGCAGCCTTTTGCGACGGCCCGTGAAGATGAGATCGAGGGCTCGCAGCGTCTGTGCAGCCAGCGCATCGGCGGCTGGGCGCATCCAGTCGCTGTCGACTGCCGCGAGCTGCGAGCCGAGCTGCTGCGCGTCGGCGCCATCGAAGGTATTCATCCATACCGCCGCGGGTGACGCCGATGGAGCGCTCGTCAGCGCCGCAAAGGACTGCAAGGGGCGCACCACGACGCCGGTGCTTAGTGCCAGCTCACTCGGCAATCCGCCATCGGCATACAACGCGGCGATTGAGGCCCCGTGACGAATCCCGAACATCCCGCCTCCCCACAGCCAGACGCCATTGACTGGCGTGCGCCCCGCACCTTCGCGTTGGCGATTCACCTCGTTTTCGAAAAGCAGCATTTGCATTTCGCTCTGCCAGCGAAGCCATCGCGGCGCATCGGATCCTGAAGGAAGGAAAGGCAACACGGGTTGACCGGCGACCTCGTCCGGTGGATGCGTTTCGAGATCCTGCAATGACGAGGCACCAATCAGCCAGCGCGACGGCTGCCGCGCAAAGAAACGAATTCCATCGTTCGCGAAATGCTGATTGAGAAGCGAGAGCAGCGCGGCGCTTTCATCGGCGCCGAGATCGCATACCAGCTGCCCCAATCGCACATCGTTCTGCCCGACTGCAAAGCTCACCGGATCCGCGCACAACCAATAGCTCGCTTGCGCATCGATGCCGGCGCCGCGGGCCAGCCAGGGCGCGATGGGCCAATCGCGCGCACGCGCTATGCCGAGCAGGGCACAGAGGGTCGCGACCGCGCCGGTGACTTCAAAAGTTGGCGATGAAGCCCTCGCGAGCAAGCGCCCAAGTGACGGAGCGCGCGCCTCTGCTGCCCTGAGTGCGGACGGGTCCAGGTCGAGCAGGCCAGGGAAAACCAGCGTAACGTCCATTGATCGCGAACGGCGGCGGCGCGAGTGTAGCATGCGACGAAGTGTGCCGGAGGGTGGCTTATGGCACACTTGCGCGGCCCCGATTTCGGTCTCCAATCCGTGCCGATTCCCTACGAACTCTTGGTTGGCCTGCGTTACTTTCGCGCGAGGCGCGGCTCCGGTCGCAACGCTTTCGTTTCCTTTATTGCGGCGGTGTCGATGCTTGGCATCGCCCTCGGCGTCGCTGCCCTGATCGTGGTTCTCTCGGTGATGAACGGCTTTCAGGAAGAGCTGCGTAACCGCATTCTTTCGGTGGCGTCGCATATCGAGGTGAGAGGCTTGAGCGGCGGCCTGGAAGATTGGCACGTCGCCGCGCGGGCAGCGCAGGCGGATCCCCACGTGCGAGGAGCAGCGCCTTTCGTCGTCGGCCAGGCGATGTTGTCCGCGGGCAATGCCAATCGCGGCGCAATCATCCGCGGAGTCGATCCGGCGCTGGAGGATACCGTCGCCGATGTCGGCAAGCACATGCGCGCCGGTTCCCTCGCCGATCTCAAACCGGGAGAGTTCGGCATCGTTCTCGGGGCGGAACTCGCGCACGCGCTTGGCGTGCGGGTCGGCGATTCGGTGCTGGTCATCACGCCGCAAGGCACGGTCACGCCCGCGGGGACGCTGCCCAGGGTCAGGAATTTTCGGCTGGTCGGTGTGTTCGAAATCGGGATGTACGAATTCGACAGCGGCCTCGCGCTCATCAACCTCGCCGATGCTCAGAAGCTCTATCGGTTGGGCGATGCGGTGAGCGGGGTGAGGCTGAAGCTCGACGACATGTTCATGGCGCCGCGAGTCGCCCAGGAGCTTGCCAGGACACTGCCGGTCGACGCCGGAATCCGTGACTGGACGATGGATCATGCCAACTTCTTTCGCGCGGTGGCCATCGAGAAGCGCGTCATGTTCATTATCCTCACGCTCATTGTCGCCGTGGCTGCATTCAACATCGTTTCGGCGCAAGTGATGGTAGTGACTGACAAGCAAGCCGACATTGCCATTTTGCGTACGCAGGGAGCGTCGCCGGCGAGCATCCTCGCCATCTTCATCATTCAGGGCGCGCTGGTCGGTGTGATCGGAACCCTGATCGGGGTCGTCGGTGGAGTGCTGCTCGCCCTCAATATCGACACCGTCGTGCCGTTCATCGAACGCAGCTTCGGTATCCAGTTTCTCGACAAGAGCGTCTATTACATCAGCGAGCTGCCGTCGAACCTGCAACGCGCCGACATCACCCTCATTGCCGCCATCGCATTGGCGCTGGCGCTGCTCGCGACGCTCTATCCAAGCTGGCGCGCGGCGAAGGTCAATCCGGCGGAGGCGCTGCGCTATGAATGACGGAGCGCCGGTGGTCGAGTGTCGGAGGCTTGCCAAGACTTACCATACGGGGCCGCTGGACGTCCCGGTGTTGCTCGGCATCGATCTCGCGGTGCGGATGCGCGAACGCGTCGCGATCGTCGGCGCGTCAGGTTCGGGCAAAAGCACCTTGCTGCATTTGCTCGGTGGGCTCGACGCGCCAAGCAGCGGAGAAGTTTTGATCCAGGGCGCGGCTTTCGAGACCCTGTCGGAAGCCGATCGCGGACGGGTACGCAACCGGGCGCTCGGCTTCATCTATCAGTTCCATCATCTTCTACCGGAGTTCTCTGCGCTCGAAAACGTTGCCATGCCGCTCTACATCCGCCGGGAACCGGGCGATGTTGCTCGCGAACGGGCACACGCTCTGCTCGAGCGGGTCGGGCTTGCCACGCGCGCGATGCATCGTCCCGGCGAGCTCTCAGGCGGAGAGCGGCAACGCGTTGCGCTGGCAAGAGCGCTGGTGACCACGCCAGCCTGTGTGCTCGCCGATGAGCCAACGGGCAATCTCGACCGGCGCACGGCGGGACAGGTCTTCGATCTGATGCTCGGTTTGAACCGCGACAGCGGCACGAGCCTGGTCATCGTCACTCACGATCCGGATCTTGCAGCGCGCACCGACCGCACGCTGCACTTAGTCGACGGCGTTCTCGCCTGAGGTCATTCTATCTCGAGAGGCGGCTCGTCCATCGCCGCGATCTGCTCACGCAATTCCAGAATGCGATCCTGCCAGTAGCGCTGGGTGTTGAACCACGGAAATGCCGCGGGAAACGCGGGATCCTTCCAGCGCCGCGCAAGCCACGCGCAATAGTGTATGAGACGCAAGGAGCGCAAGGCTTCAAGGATGTAGAGCTCGCGCGGGTCGAATGCACAAAAGCTTTCGTAGCCTCGGAGGAGAGCACTCAGTTGCTGCTCCATGTCGGCTCGGCCGCCCGAGAGCAGCATCCAAAGATCCTGGATCGCGGGGCCGTTGCGGCAGTCGTCGAAATCCACAAAATGCGGACCGTCGGCGCCCCACAGGATGTTGCCGGCGTGGCAATCACCGTGCAGGCGCAGTGAACGAACCGCGCCGGCGCGCCCATAGCATCGCCGTACTCCATCGAGCGCCTGTTCCACCGTGCTCGTCCACGCCGAAATCAGATCCACCGGCACGAACCCATGCGAGAGCAGATAATCACGCGGCTCTTCACCAAAGCTCCCGATATCAATGGCGGGGCGTTGCGAGAAAGGGGCGATCGCGCCTACCGCATGGATGCGGCCGATGAAACGTCCTATCCATTCGAGCGTGGAGCAATCCTCCAGCTCCGGTGCTCGTCCACCGCGCCTCTCGTACACCGCGAAGCGAAAGCCGGAGAAGCTCGCGAGCGTGCTGCCATTCGGCAGCCTCAACGGTGCGACAACCGGAATCTCGATTTGCGCAAGTTCAAAAGCGAAGCCATGTTCCTCGAGGATTTGCGCGTCGGTCCATCGGTCTGGACGGTAGAACTTGGCGACGACGCTTCCGGGCCGCGACTCCGAATCCGGCGCTGATTCATCGAGCCAGACCTGATAGACGCGATTTTCGAAGCTGTTCAAGGCCAGCAGGCGACCGTCCCCATGCCAGCCCACACTATCGAGTGCGCTGAGCACGCAGTCGGGTGTCAACGCTGCGTAGGGAAGTCGGGTCATCGCAGGTCGCTTTGCATTCGCTAATACTCGACAGGAACCGGATCGAGGCTGCGCCAGAGGTACCAGGTTGCGACCGACCGCCAAGGCCGCCAAAGATCGGCGACGGCGAACATCGCCTCGCGCGGCAGTGCCTCACCGTCGTTGTAACGGATGGCGATCGCGCGCTGCAGCCCGATGTCATCGACCGGGAGGACGTCGGGACGCAGCTCGTGGAACATCAGGAACATCTCGGCCGTCCAGCGGCCGATGCCCTTGACGTCCACGAGTGCCGTAATGAGCGCTTCGTCATCGAGCTGCTTCCAGTGTTTGGGATCGAGTTTTCCGGAAGCGAAGTGTCCTGCGAGGTCGGTGAGGTATTCGACTTTGCGCTGTGAGAGCCCGCAGGCGCGAAGCGCCTGATGGCCGGCACCGGCAACGCTGGCAGGCGCCAATCGTGGGAACTTGCGTTGAGGTGCATGGTCCACTGCCGCGACGAATCTGCGCCAGATGCTGTCGGCGGCTCGCACCGAGATTTGCTGCCCGACGATTGCCCGGGTGAGTGTAGTGAATGGATCCGCGCGACGTTTCAGATGCACGCCCGGATAGGCGCGAATCACGCGCCGCAATATGCGATCGCGACGAGAGAGTTCGCGCGCGGCTTCGTCCCAATAGGATGGTTTCATTAAAGCGGCGGTGAGTTGGACCACGGAGTCGGAGATGGTGCCGGAAATGGTACATTACGCGCCGTTCATCGGAGGGGATCGAATGCTCGAAGCTGTCCGGCCGTGGCTCAGTGCGAGCGCAGTTGTACTTGGACTGCTATTGGCCGCGCCGGCGACATCGCTCGCTGCAGATCCGCAAAAAGTGCTCCGGATCGCGTTCGAGGTCGCGGAAACCGGTTTCGACCCGGCGAAGGTGACCGACAACTATTCCAACCAGGTCACCCAGGTCGTGTTCGAGCGGTTGCTCTCCTACGACTATCTGGCTCGGCCGATGAAACTCGTCCCGGGCGCGGCCGAAGCGTTGCCGGATGTCACCGATAACGGCAAGACTTATCTCTTCAGGCTGCGAAAGGGCATCTACTTTCAGCCTGATCCAGCGTTCAAGGGGGCGCGCCGCGAGTTGACTGTTGCCGACTACGCGTATTCCATCAAACGCTTTGTCGACCCGGCCAACCGCTCACCATGGCGCTTTCTCGTCGACGGCAAGATTGTCGGGCTCGACGATGTGGCGAAGAGAGCCGCGCAGAGCAAGCGCTTCGACTACGACGCGAAGGTCGCGGGCCTCGAAATCGTTGATCGCTACACGCTGCGCATCCGCCTCAATCAGAGCGACTACAACTTCGCCTACATCATGGCGATGCCGGCGATGTCGGCGCTGGCGCGCGAAGTGATCGAGGCGTACCCCGACGACAGCAACGCGCACCCGGTTGGAACTGGTCCCTACATGCTCAAGAGCTGGACCCGCAAAGCTAGGATCGTGCTCGAGGCAAATCCGGACTATCGCGAAGTGATCTGGGACTTTGTTGTTTCCAATGATCCGCGCGATCAGGCCGCGGTCGCGGCGATGAAGGGCAAGCGGATACCGCAGATCGGGCGCGTCGAGATCAGCGTCATCGAAGAGGAGCAGTCGCGCTGGCTCGCGTTCCAGCGCGGGGAAATAGACTTCATCGATCGTTTCGGTTCCTTCGCGCCGATCGCGATTCCGGACAACAAGCTCTCACCGGATCTCGCCGCGCGCGGCATCACCTGGGATCGCAGCGTCGAGCCCGAGATCACGTACTACTTTTTCAACATGAAGGACCCGGTCGTCGGCGGCTACAGCAAGGAGAAGCTAGCGTTACGCCGGGCGATGATTCTCGCCTACGACACTGCCGAAGAGATCCGGGTCATTCGCAAGAACCAGGCGATCGAGGACCAGATGCCTGTTCCGGCTGGAGTGGTCGGGCACGACCCCGCGTACCGCAGCATCATCCGGCACGATCCGCAGCTCGCCAACCAGCTTCTCGACTATTACGGTTACAAGAAGGGCTCAGACGGCTACCGTAACGATCCGTCCGGCAAACCTTTCACCATCGTGCTCACTTCCGAGCCGCAGGCGACCAGCCGTGAGTACGATGAGCTGTGGAGAAAAGCACTCGATGGGATCGGTTTGCGCTTCGAGACGCGCAAGAGTCCCTTTTCGGACAACATCAAGGCGGCGGAGGCTTGCCAGCTCGCGATGTGGGGTTCGGCATGGGCCGCCGACTACCCGGATGGCGAAAACTTCATGCAGCTGCTGTATGGACCCAACAGCCACCAGAGCAATCATGGTTGCTACGAGTCCGCGGCTTTCGACGAGATGTACGTTCGCATGAAGAACATGCCCGACTCGCCGGAACGCGATCGGCTGTTCCTGTTGATGAGCCGCCAGATGGAAGTCGACGGCGCGTGGAAGCTTGGCGTATCCCGCTACCGCAACGTGCTCGTGTATCCCCAGGTCAAGGGCTACCGCTACCACCCGATCAACACGGCGGTCTGGGAATACCTCGACATCGATCCTGCCGCGCGCAGGCAATGAGCTTGCGCGCTTCGCGTCGCAAGCTGCCGGGGTCGCCGCGTTCTTCCCGCCGAAACGCATCCCGGGTGATGCGATCAGCGTTGTGCGCTGCCACCCTTCTGGCCCTGGCCGTTTGCGTAGAAGTCGTCGCCGCCGACATGAACAAGGTGGTGCGCCACGTTTTCCCCGCCGCTGAAGAAGGCTTCGATCCGGCGGCAGCGCATGACCTGTATTCGGGAACGGTCGAGCAGGCGATCTTCGAGACCCTGCTCACCTACGACTACCTGGCGCGGCCCTCGAAACTGGTTCCGCTCGCCGCGCAATCGCTTCCCGAAGTAAGCGATGGCGGGCGAAGCTACACTTTTCGCGTTCGACCGGGCATTTATTTTTCGCCGGACGCGGCCTTCAAGGGCAAGAAGCGCGAGCTCGTCGCCGAGGATTATGCGTTCTCGCTGAAGCGGCTGGTCGATCCCAAAATACGCTCGCCATGGGCATGGCTGCTGGAAGGCAAAATCATCGGCCTCGACGAGCTCGCCGCGGCAGCGAAAAAATCGGGCAAGTTCGACTACGACGCGAGGCTACCCGGACTCGAAGTCGTCGACCGCTATACCCTGCGCATCCGACTCAAGCAACCCGATTACGACCTGTCGTATGTTCTGGCGCACGAGCCCACCAGCGCCGTTGCGCGCGAAGTCGTCGAGACCTATGCCGACGTCGGTGGCCGCGTGATGGCGAATCCCGTCGGGACGGGTCCGTACAGACTCGCAAACTGGATCCGCTCGTCGAAGATATTTCTCGAAGCCAATCCGGAATACCGCGGATTCACCTGGAACTTCAAGGCCGGCAGTGATCCGGAAGACGCGCGCATCGTCGCCGAGATGAAAGGCAAGATGATGCCGCAGGTGGGCCGAGTCGAGATCAGCATCATGGAGGAGGACCAGTCGCGGCTGCTCGCATTTCAGAACGGTGAGCTCGATCTCATGAATCTCGAGGGCCCTCTCGCGCCGATGGTCATGAACGGCGCTTCACTCTCGGGCGAAATGCGGAAGAAGGGTGTCAAGCTCTCGCGCTTTGTCGACCCGGAGCTCTCCTACCACTACTGGAACATGACCGACCCGGTAGTCGGCGGACTCTCGAAGGAGAAGATCGCTCTGCGCCGTGCGATGGCGATGGCTTATGACGTCGACGAGGAAATCCGCATTGTGCGCAACGGACAGGCGATCGAAGCTCAGTATCCGATTCCTCCGGGCGTGGTAGGCAACGATCCTGCCTACCGGAGTAGCGTCAAGCACGATGCGACATCGGCCAACGCCCTGCTCGACCGTTTCGGTTACAAAAAAGGACCCGACGGCTGGCGCACACTCCCCGACGGCAAACCGCTGGTTCTGCGATACGCCTCTCGCCCTGACTCGCTGGGCCGCCAGCAGGACGAGATGTGGAAGAAGGCGCTCGACTCCATTTCGATCAGGATGGAAGTCCAGAAGGACAAGTTCACAGAGCTCCTCAAGCTCGAAAAGCAATGCAGGCTGCAGATGCGCACGGCTTCATGGATCGCCGACTATCCCGATGGCGACAACTTCATGCAGCTTCTCTACAGCAAGAATATCTTCCAGAGCAACAATGCCTGCGCGACCATTCCCGAGTACGACAAGCTTTACGAGCAAAGCATCCGCATTCCCGCGGGACCCGAACGCGACCGGCTCTACCACGAGATGGCCCGCATTATCGAGACCTACGCGCCGTGGCGGCTCGGCATCAGCCGCTACCGCAACATGCTGATCCAGCCGAGGGTGCTGGGGTATAAGAAGCATCCGATTCTCCACTCGGAGTGGCAGTACATCGATGTCGACACGACGGGGAAGGGCGGGTAGCATCGCTCGCATCCCCCAGCCCTGAGGGCACGGCTGCGGAGCTAATCGGCCGCACGCGCTGCGGCGGCAAGGAGGTCTCGTGTACGGATATATCATCCGGCGCCTGTGGCAGATGATTCCCACACTGCTGGGTGTCATCCTCCTGGTATTCCTCCTGTTCAACTGGGTTGGCGGCGACCCCGCGTACGTGCTTGCCGGAAAGATTTCCAGCGCGGAGCAAATCGAGAACATCCGGCGTCAGCTCGGCGTGGATCAGCCGTACTACGTGCAACTGTGGATTTTTGTGAAGCAGGTGCTCACCGCCGACTTCGGTGCAAGCTGGAGCACCAACGAGCCGGTGTCGCACATCATGACCACGCGCCTCGGTCCATCCCTTACCGTGCTGATTCCGTATCTCATTCTCTCGACGCTGGTGGCGATGGGACTGGCACTCGCAGTCGCGTACGTGCGAGGCTCTTTGACCGACAGGGCCGTCATGATCGTGTGCACGGTAGGATTGTCGATCTCGATCCTGGTCTACATCATCGTTTTCCAGTACGTATTCGCCTACAAGCTCGGCTGGTTCCCGGTGCAGGGGTGGAGCGACAGCTTCGGGCAGAACCTTGTGGTCTACGGTTCGCTGCCGATCATCATCCTGCTCGTAGTTTCCATCGCGCCTGACCTTCGGCTGTTCCGGACCTTCGTCCTCGATGAGATCAATCACGACTACGTGCGCACGGCCCGCGCCAAGGGCGTGTCCGAAAATCGGATCATGTGGGTTCATGTGCTACGCAATGCGTCAATCCCGATCATCACGCACGTGATGGCACAGGTTCCGGGCCTGTTGATCGGCGCCTTCCTGGTCGAGCGCTTCTTTTCGATTCCCGGCATCGGCCGCGAAGTCATTCTCGCCGTGGAGCGCAGTGACTTTCCTGTGATCAAGGCGATCACTGTCTACGTTGCGGTTGCGACCATGGTGTTCACGCTGCTAGCCGACCTGATGTACAAGGCGGTGGACCCGCGGGTGCAGCTCAAGTAGGAGGCGACGATGCCCTTCGACAAGCCACAGCACGTCATCTCCCCGAGCCTCTGGGCGCTGGCATGGAAGCGACTCGTGGCGAGCCGCGTCGCGATGGTCTCGCTCGGCATTGTCGCTGCGTTCCTAATGCTGATCGCGCTTTCCGCGAGCGGACTCATCGCCAAGGATTGGGCGAGAGAGACCGGTGTAAATTACGCTCCGCCGTCGTTCCTTGGCGAGGACATCGAGCAGGCCGGACAGCCGGCGGCGCCGGGCGGACCCATATCCGCGTCCGACAAACCAACCGAGCTGCCGATTCAGGACCCGCTCGCCGACGCCATTGCCGACATTCGCGGCGAGAAGAAGGCGCCCGGGTCGGAAGCTCCTTCGGGCGAATCGCAGACCGTCGATCCACTGGCCGATGTGATGGCGGACATTCGCGCCAAGGGCACCCAGGCCACCGTCGCCGAAACGCGCGCATCCACGTTGCCATTCGGCGCCGACAAATGGGGCCGCGACGTGCTCAAGAAGACCATCAAGGGCTCGGAGACATCGATCTTCGTGGGACTGGCGGCGGCCTTTGTCGCCACGCTCCTGGGCACCGTCTTCGGTGCGGTCGCAGGCTACTACGGCCGATGGCTGGACGATTTCTTCAACTGGTTCTACAGCGTGTTCACCGCGATTCCGTACCTGTTGCTCATTCTCGCGGTCGCCGCGGTGCTGCAGCAGAAGGGCACGCTCACGATCATTCTGATTCTTGGCCTCACCGGCTGGACCGGTACCTTCCGCCTGATCCGCGGCGAGTATCTGAAGCATAAGGGACGTGAGTACGTGCAGGCGGCAGACGCGATTGGCGCATCGAACGGGCGTCGGATGTTCGTGCACATCTTTCCCAATGTCAGCCACGTCGTTCTGGTGCAGCTGTCGATCTACACCGTTGCCTTCATCAAGGCTGAGGTGATCCTTTCCTTTCTCGGCTTCGGCGTGCCGGTCGACGTCGTCTCATGGGGATCCATGCTCAACGAGGCACAGAACGAGTTGATTCTGGGCAAATGGTGGCAGTTGGCTGCTGCGGGAACCGCGATGGCCTTGCTGGTGACGGCATTCAGCCTGTTCACTGACGAGTTGCGCGATGCACTCGATCCAAAGTTGAAGTGACGCGGATCTCCGATGTGATTGAAACCGAAACGTCGTCCCTCACCCGCCGCGCTTCGCGCAGCGGCCTCTCCCAAAGGGAGAGGCGACCGAAAAAACCCCTCTCCCTCGGGGAGAGGGGCAGGGGTGAGGGAGGAAGTCGTCCATCAATTGCTGAATCCCGGTTACCTTCAGCGTGACGATGGAACCACTCCTTTCGGTGCGCAATCTGCGCGTCAATTTCCGCCTCGATGAGCACACGACTTTCGAGGCCGTCAAGGGGATCAGCTTCGACATTCCCAAGAACGCGACCGTTGCGTTGGTTGGGGAGTCGGGCAGCGGGAAATCAGTGACGTCCTTATCGATGCTCGGCTTACTGCCGAAGGAGAACGCCAGCGTGCTTCCCGGCAGCGAGATCATCTATGGCGGCCGCAACCTCGCCGCGCTCGACCAGACCGAGCTCCGGGAACTGCGCGGCGCAGACATCTCGATGATCTTCCAGGAGCCGATGACATCGCTCAACCCCGTGTTCACAGTCGGCTTCCAGCTCACCGAGTCGCTGCGCTTGCACCTGGGACTGGGACCCGGCGCGGCGCGCAAGCGCGCAATCGAGCTACTTGCGGAGGTCGGTATCCCAGACCCGGAGTTCAAGATCAACGCCTATCCGTCGCAGATGTCGGGTGGCCAGCAGCAGCGCGTGATGATCGCCATCGCCATCGCCTGCGAGCCGAAGCTCTTGATCGCCGACGAACCGACGACCGCGCTCGACGTCACCATCCAGAAGCAGATTCTCGATCTGGTCGCCGAGCTTCAGAAAAAGCACCAGATGTCGGTCCTGTTCATTACGCACGATCTCGCAGTCGTCGGCGACATCGCCGATTACCTCGTCGTGATGCGCAACGGCGAAATACGCGAACAGGGGCCGGCAAGAACCGTCTTCGAGACGCCTCGCGATCCCTACACCAAGGCCTTGCTGCAGTGCCGGCCGCGACTCGACCGTCGACCGGTGCGCCTGCCGGTCATCGAAGATTTCATGAACGGTGGCGGCCACACAATGAACCTCGCGGAACGCAAGCGCGGGTTGGCCGGATCCGATCCCATCATCCTCGACGTGAAGAACCTCGGAAAGAACTTCTATTCGCGGGAGGGCCTCTTTGGACGGCGCAAGTTCGAAGCGGTGAAGAACGTCTCGTTCAAGCTGCCGAAAGGCAAGACGTTGGGCCTCGTCGGGGAGTCCGGCTCGGGAAAGACGACGGTGGGACTCACGTTGATGCGCCTGCATGAAGCATCCTCCGGCGAGGCGCTGTTCGAAGGCAAGGACATCCTTGCGATGTCCCCGCGCGAGTTCATGGATTACAAGCGGCGAATCCAGATCATTTTCCAGAATCCCTATGCCTCACTCAATCCGCGGATGATCATCGGCCAGATTCTTACCGAACCGATGCAGATCCATGGAATCGGAGCATCTGCGCAGGAACGCACCGAGTTGGCTTTTGAATTGCTGCAGAAAGTGGGATTACCGGAAGTATCTTTCTACAAGTATCCGCACGAGTTCTCGGGCGGACAACGGCAGCGCATCGCCATCGCGCGCTGCCTCACGCTCAAGCCAGACATCCTCATCTGCGATGAATCGGTCTCGGCGCTGGATGTCTCGGTGCAGGCGCAAGTACTCAACCTGCTGCAGGACCTTCAGGACGAATATCACCTTTCGTACATCTTCATCTCGCACGATCTTGCGGTGGTCAAATACATGTCCGACGAGATCATGGTGATGAACCAGGGCGCCATCGTCGAGATTGCGAATTCGGATGACATCTATCGCCATCCGCGCGAGTCATACACGCGCAAGCTGCTGTCGGCGATCCCCAAAGGGTGGCACCACGGGGCATGATGGTGCCACCATGGAGCATGATTCACGGCCCGGAGGCGCGGTGGCTAGATCGATGCGACCGGTTTCGCCGCTAGCGGGGCCGGCAGGGGACGCCGCGACTCAGTCACTGCATGCAGCGCTCGCCGCGTATCAACGGGGCGAGCTGGCTGAAGCGGAGCGCCTGTGTCGAGGGGTGCTGAGCGCGGTGCAGAGCTGCTTCGAGGCACTGTATCTCCTGGGGATCATCGCCGGACAATCGGGGAGGACGGAGGAAGCGGCTGCGTTTCTGTCCAGAGCCGTCTTGGTCAACCCGACCAGCGCGGACGCCCATTACAACCGCGGCGTTGCGTTGGGTGAGCTTGGACGCCACGCGGACGCATTGCAAAGCTACGAACACGCCATCGCGTTAAGGTCCGACTACGCAGACAGTTACTACAACCGTGGGGTCGCCCTCGCCGCTCTCGAGCGACTCGAAGAGGCCGTCGCCAGCTATGAGCGCGCCATTGCGATCGCACCCGACCACACAGAAGCCCACAACAATCGCGGCGTTGCGCTGGCGCGACTCCGGCGTTACGAAGAATCACTGAAGAGCTGCCAGCGCGCCATCGAGCTTCGGCCATCGTATGCCAGCGCGCATAACAATTGCGGCGTTGCGCTAGGTTGCCTCGGACGTTTACCCGAAGCATTGGCGAGCTATGACCGAGCCATCGCGCTAAAGCCCGATTACGCCGACGCATACAATAATCGCGGCGAAGTGCTCCGTGATCTCGAACGTCCTGCAGAAGCCCTCGCGAGCTACGAACGCGCCATCGCGCTGAAGCCTGATTACGCCGACGCGTACTACAACCGGGGTAATGCGCTGCGTGACCTTCACCGTCATAGGGACGCGATGGAGAGCTACGAACGCGCCATTGCATTGGAGCCCGACCATGCGTCCGCTCATTGGAACCTGGCCGATTGCCGCCTCTTGCTGGGTGACTTTCCGCTCGGCTGGAAAGAATACGAATGGCGCTGGCAACTAAAGCGCGGCGGGGACTCGGGTCGAAACTTCGTGCAACCGCTGTGGTTGGGCGCAACGCCGCTCGAAGGTAAGACGGTTCTGTTGCACAGCGAGCTGGGCTTAGGCGACACGCTGCAGTTCTGCCGTTACGCCAAGGACGTTGCCGCGCTGGGCGCCCAAGTGGTCATGGAGGTGCAGCCGCCGCTGCTGCGGCTTCTTGCTGACCTGGACGGCGTTGCACAGGTAGTGCCAAGAGGCGGTTCTCTGCCTCCATTTGACTACCACTGCCCGTTGATGAGCCTTGCGTTGGCGTTCAGGACCAACCTCGACAGCGTTCCCGCCCGGATTCCCTATATCCGAAGCGACCCCGCCAGCGTCCGCGTATGGATAGAGAGATTGGGAGAAAGAAGCAAGCCGCGCGTCGGCCTCGCGTGGAGCGGAAGCAAGACACTCAAGAACGATAAGCGCAGCATGACGCTGGCCGAGATGCTACCGCTGGTGCGCGAATGGGCTGAATGGATAAGCCTGCAGAAAGAGGTTCGCGAAACGGACACCGCCCTTCTGGCATCGCGTCCAGACCTCCGGCGCGTTGATGGCGACCTCGGTGACTTCGCCGATACTGCGTCGCTGATAGAACTCGTGGACATTGTGGTGACCGTGGACACCAGCGTCGCCCATTTGGCGGGGGCAATGGGCAAGCCAGTGTGGATATTGCTCCCGTTCAACCCGCACGATTGGCGATGGCTGCTGGGCCGGGAAGATAGTCCGTGGTATCCGACGGCTCGCTTGTTTCGGCAATCCGCAGTGGATGATTGGACAAACTTGGTACGACGGGTAGACAAAGAGCTGATGCGCGAGTTTGGAGCATTGATTCCCTGAACGGACACGTCTTGGCTAGGTTTCGGAACCGGAAGCCGCACCAAGCCGCTGCGGCGGCGTCTACTGCAGATGGGTCGACTTCATCCGGTCGAGTTTCGCGGCGTACAGATCGTGCTCATTGCGGGTCGTGCTGTATTGCAGCGCGAGCGTGAGCTCCTTGCGCGCCTTCTCGGTCTCTCCCAGCCCGACATAGGCCAGCGCCAGCCAGAAGTGGAATTCGTGATAGTACGGCGCTCGCTCGACTTCCTTGGCAAAAAGGTCGCGCGCCATTTTGTATTCCTTTTCGCGCATGGCTTTAAGGCCCTGGTCGAAGTAGCGAAACGCAGGGTTGGGATCCAGCTGCTCGAGCCGGCTGGCGACCATCCTTGATTCGGAGACGCGTCCCAGGTCCTCGAGCACCGGCACCAGGTTCGCCATGGCGTGAGTATTCCAGGGGTCGCGATCGAGCGCGTAGCTCAAGGTCTTGCGCGCCTCGACGAGGTTGCCGTGTCTGCGGTAGATCACGCCCAGCGTGTTGTAAGCGCTGACGAAGGCAGAGTCCTGTCCGATCGCTGCACGGGCCCACCAGTATGCGTCGTCGAGCTGGCCTCGGGCGAGATTCTCGGCGGCTCGGTTGTTCATGTACATCGCGATGATCGTGGCCTCGCTGATCGGCTTCGAGCGCAGATTCTGCGTCTCTTGCGGGGGCAGAAAATCCACGGTCAGGAAATCTCCGGGACTGCGCAGGCTGAAGCCGATGTCGACGTACCTCGCCCCAAGGCTCAAGTTGACGTGCCCGATAAAGAAGTAGGTGTCGTTGGTGCGGCTCACTGTCTCGTCGACGAACACGCGGTGGTACTGGACCGTCAGTCCGAGCTCCTTGGCGAGCGCCGAGGTCATGATGACCAGCGACAGGCAGTTGCCGGATCGGGCAGCGAAGGCCTGCGCGGCGTTGCGCGTGATTCCGGAATCGTATTCGAGCTGCAGCTTCGCCTTGCTGTAAAGGGCGTCGACCAGGCCCTGCCGCTGTCCTTTGCTGCGTAGCTCGTCGGCGACGTCGACGCTCAAGTACCGCCGCATCTCGTCGCTGACGGCAAATACGTCGCTCGCGCTGATGCGCTCGGACGGCGCGGCAAAGAGCTGATCGTTGAAGAGATCGCCCGGCGGCGGCGCCACCGGGGCAGTCGCGCACGCCGCGGCCATCGCGGACAGCGCGAGCATGGCCCACTGTTTCATACGTTCTCCTTGCCCGAACACCCGGGCCTCGCAGGAGGTGCAGCCGTCCGCTTCGGAGAATACGCGCTGCACGGCTGCAGACGCCCCCATTTTATCGCCAACGTTCCGTGCCGGTGCACTGCCAAGCACCCGGCGCGTCCGCAGCGCAAAATGAACCGGGAGCCTCAGGCGTTTCTGGGGCCATGGGTCCCGTGTCCGGCGAGCGCCCTGAGCGGCGCCCCGACCAGCCGGACGATCCTCCAGTCGGGAAGCACCGTCGCTCCCAACATCCGGTAGAAATCGACGGCGTCGTCGTTCCAGTCGAGCACCGTCCATTCGAATCTGCCGCAGCCACGCTCGACTGCGCGAGAGGCGAGCGACTTCAGGAGCTGCTTGGCGCACCCCTGCCGCCGGAACTCAAGCTGCACGAAAAGGTCCTCCAGCCACAGGCTGCGGCGTCCGAGAAAAGTGGAAAAGGTGTGATAAAACAGCGCAAAGCCCGCAGCCGCCGCGCCACAGCGCGCGATTAAGGCCTCGGCTGCGGGTTGCGGCCCGAACAATGCTAGTGCGAGATCGGCTTCTTCCGCAACGCACAAATGCGTCAATTTCTCGAATTCGGCCAGGGCGCGAATCATCTGGAGGAGATCAGGGACGTCGGCCGGGGTCGCGTCGCGGATATCGAAGGCTGCTTCGGTCATTGCTTGTCGAAAATGCCGATGCTCGGCACGTTTGCAATTCACGTCGCCGGGTGTAGTGAGAACAACGTCAGAACGCGCGGCGCCTGATCGGAGGTTAACGGATGGTACTCCCCAGGGCAAAGGCCCGAGCCCGCTCGTCCGATACAAGTCATTCACTCGGACCGCTCCGTCCCGAGATGGTAGCGAAATTGCAACAAACGCTCCACCCTCGACGCAACAAAAGTGTTTTTTCGTTGCGGCTGAAATCTGCGCTGGGTTAATCTCGTGCTGCATGCCGCAACGCGAACGACTTTCATTTCGCGTAGCCGCTCAATTTTCCCTCAGGAGGACCCATGTCGAGAATGAAGAGAAAAAAGCTGTCGCTCGCCGTGCGCAATGCGCTGAACGCGGGTGTGGTCGTCGGCTTGGCGGCGCCGCTTGCCTACGGGCAGCAGGCTGTCGATTCCGCGACGCAGCCGGGGAGCCAGGCCGCTGAGCAGGTTGCGCAGGGCACGCAGGCTCCGCCGCCACCGGTTGTGGCGCAGCAACCGACACCTCCGCAAGTCCCGGCGCCGACGACGACCCCTCCGAGAATCGAAAAAATTGAAGTAACGGGATCGCGCATCCCGATTTCGCCCAATCTGACCAGTACCAGCCCGATCACCCAGATCACCAGTGGCGACATCGCGATCCAGGGCCTGACCTCGGTCGAAGACATCATCAACCGGTTGTCGCAGGCCGCCCCCGACTACGGCAGCAACGTCAGCAACGGATCGACGGGAACCGCCACGGTCAACCTGCGCAACTTGGGTGCGTCCCGCACTCTGGTGCTGATCGACGGGCGCCGGCTGCCGGCGGGCAGCCCGCTGTACTGGGCGACCGACTTGAACAACATTCCCGCTCCTCTGATCCAGCGGGTCGAGGTGCTGACCGGCGGCGCGTCCGCCATTTACGGTTCGGACGCGATCGCAGGGGTGGTGAACTTCATCATGAACGACCACTTCGAGGGCGTTCAATTCCAGTACAACGGCAACGGCTACAACCATCAGCAGCACAACGGGATTTCGTCCGCGGTTGCGGCACGCGCGGCGACGAACCCGGCGCAGTTCGCCGTGCCGGGCGATGTCGGTCTCACCGGCGTGGTCAACGACTACAACATGCTGCTAGGCAGCAACTTCGCCAACGGCAAGGGTAACGCGACGGTCTATTTCGAATACCGGCATCAAGCCCCGATCCTGCAAGGCCAATACGACTACAGCGCGTGCGCGCTCGCCGCCGCCCAGACCGACAGCGCCCCGCAACTCTGCGCGGGTTCGTCGACAGCCTACCCCGGTCGCTTCCTCAACAGCGTCTCCGGCCGGTCGTTCACCATCGCCAACGCGGCCGGCGACGTACGTCCCTTCGTCTCCGCGACCGACCAGTTCAACTTCGGTCCGTACAACTACTTCCAGACCGATAACGAGCGCTATCTCGCCAATGTGTTCGCGCACTACGACGCATTCCCGAACGCGCGCGTCTATGGTGAATTCGATTTCAGCGACACTCGGACGATCGCGCAAATCGCGCCCAGCGGCGTTTTCTTCGGTCCGATATTCACGCTCACCAACGCCAACCCGCTCCTGTCTCAGTCGTTCAAAGACGCTATGGGCATCACGGCGACCACCCCTGGACAGGTGATCATCGGACGCAGAAACTTCGAAGGCGGCGGACGCCAGGCCGACATTCGCGATACCGACTACCGCTTCGTCGTGGGTGTCAAAGGTGACGTGCTGGACGGGAAGTGGGACTACGACTTCTGGTGGCAGAACGGCAAGGTGGTCTACCAGCAGACGTACCTCAACGACTTTTCGAAGACGCGCACCCAACGGGCGCTCGACGTCGTAACGGACCCCGCCACGGGCAGACCGGCTTGCGCGTCCGCGCTGGACGGCACTGATGCGAACTGCGTGCCCTACGATATCTTCCACACCGGCGGTGTGACCCGGGCGGCGCTCGACTATCTGCAGACCCCCGGCCTGCAAAATGGCTATACCGACCAGAGCGTCGTGGGCCTGCACGTGACGTCCGACCTCGGGAGCGCCTACGGTTGGAAGTCGCCCTATGCCAACGACGGCGTGGGCGTCGCCTTCGGCATCGAGCGGCGCGTGGAGAAGCTTTCCCTGACGACCGATCAGGCATTCACGACCTTCGATCTCGCCGGGCAAGGCGGGCCGGTCATCGGACTCTCCGGTCAATACACGGTGATCGAACCCTTTGTCGAGGTGCGCGTCCCGCTGATCGAGGAGAAGCCTTGGGCGTACCTCCTCAACGTGAGCGGGAGCTACCGGTACTCCAACTACTACACCCTCAGTCAGACGACCAATTCCTTCGGGTTGGGCGCGCAATGGGCGCCGGTCAAGGGGTATATGGCTCGCGGCAGCTACCAGCAGGCCTCGCGCGCGCCGAACGTGATCGAGCTGTTCACCGCGCAAGGCTTCAACCTGTTCAGCTTCAGCGCCGATCCGTGCGGCCCGACGGGGACCGCGACGCTGGCGCAATGCCTGCGTACCGGCCTCCTTGCTTCGCAGTACAAGGCGCCGATTCTGGACAATCCCGCCGGCCAGGGCAACTACCTGCAGGGCGGGAACCAGAACTTAACTCCGGAGACTTCCAAGAGCTACACGCTGGGCGTCGTGCTCACCCCGATTCCCAAGTTCAGCGCGACCCTCGACTACTGGAACATCAAGGTTGACAACGCGATCGGTCAAATTCCTTCCAACCTCGCTCTCTCGCAGTGCATTGCGGTCGGCCAGTTCTGCGACCTGATCCACCGCGACGCGCTGGGGACCCTTTGGCTGTCCGGGGGTGGCTTTATCACGGGAACCAACCTTAATCTGTCGCAATACAAGACCGACGGATGGGACGTCTCGCTGAACTATGTGTACGACCTGCCGACGTCATGGGGTACTTGGGGCAGCCTGCTGTTCGCATTCGCCGGAACCTACGTCAACGAGTTTGTAAAGACGCCGGTTCCCGGGCTTGGCAGCTACGACTGCGCCGGACTCTTTGGCACCGTCTGCGGCGTCCCGCAGCCGAGGTGGCGCAACAACTTCCGCACGACCTGGTCAACGCCGTGGAACTGGGACCTGTCGCTTAACTGGCGCTACTTCGGGCAGACCAGTCTGGACACGACCAGCGGCAATCCGCAGTTGTCGGGTGACTTCTCGACCGTCGACGCGAAGATTCCGCAACGTAACTACTTCGACCTGGCCGCGTCGTGGAACATCACCAAGAACTGGACGTTGAGGGGTGGCGTCAACAACATCTTCGACCAGGATCCGCCGGTCATCTCCAATACCATTGCCGGCCCGCCGTTCGGCAACGGCAACACCTATCCCCAGATGTACGATTGCTGCGGACGGAACTTCTTTGTGAGCGTCACGGCGAAGTTCTGATTCAGTAGTTGATTGCTTGGGACTCGACGGCGAGCTTGAAGCTCGCCGTCCTGTTTTGAGGGTACCCTTAGATACATGCAACTGGACATGGCGTACGAGGACGCCGTACGGAAAGCCGCCGAACTGTGCAGCCTGGGCCGGCCTGCTGAAGCGGAACGCCTGTGCCGCGGCATTTTGCGAGTCCGTCCGCGCGACTACGAGGCGCTGCGCGTACTCGGGCTTTGCGCATATTTTCAGGGACGCCCGCAGGACGCGCTGCTCGCGCTGGGCAAAGCGCTGGAAGTCAACCCGGGATCGCATCAGGCCTGGCTCAATCGAGGGGTCGCGTTGCAGGCGCTCAACCGGCTTGAGGAGGCGATCGCCGACTTCGATCGCGCCATCGCACTTAAGCCCGATTACGCAGACGCGTTTTGCAATCGGGGCAATGTGCTGCAGTCCCTGAACGGCTATCGCGATGCCATCATATCCTACGATAGAGCTATCGCGCTCGAGCCTGAGCTGGTCGAAGCTCACGTCAATCGCGGCATCGCGCTGGACGGGCTCGAACGGCAGGCGGACGCCCTGGCCGCCTTCGCTGCCGCCATCGCGCTCCAAGCCGATTGCGTCGAAGCGTATTTCGCCCGGGCGCGCACGCTTCAAACGCTCAACCGAAACGAGGAAGCGCTCGCCGACTACGATCGCGCGCTGGCGATCCGGCCCGAGTATGCGGAAGCCCGTTGCAATCGCGGCAATGCTTTGGAAGCCTTGACCCGGCATCAGGAGGCGCTCGCCGACTACGAGCGTGCCATCTTCATCAGTCCTCGTCTGGCGGAAGCGTACGCCGGGCGTGGCGCCGCGCTCGAAGGATTGAACCGACACGACGAAGCCCTCGCGAGCTATGACGCCGCCCTCAGACTCAAACCCGATTACGTCGAGGCGCACGCCAACCGCGCTCTTCTGCTGCACGGACTGGGACGTCTCGAAGAAGCCTTGAAAAGCGCCGATCGGGCCATCGCGATCCGCCCCACCTATGCGGAAGCCAAATATGGCAAAGCGTGTTGCCTGCTAAGCCAGGGACTCTCGCAAGAGGCTTGGCGGCTGTACGAAGAACGTTTGCGCACGAGGCAATACGGAGATCTCCCCGATCTAGGTATTCCCTTTCTGGGCGAGAACAACCCCGCCGGCCAGAAAATCGTCGTTCAGTGGGAGCAGCGCTTTGGCGACGTCGTCCAAATGCTGCGCTATGTGCCGCTGCTCGACTCCGTCGCTCAAACGTGGTGGCAAATCCAGGAGCCGTTACGGGAGCTGATCGCCCGAAGTTTTCCTGGACTTCGCCAGATCGACGTCGGCGAACGCCCCGCGGAAGCGGAATACTGTCTGCCGTACACGAGCCTCCCGCTAGCGATGCGAACCTTCGCCGAATCAGACATTCCCGCGCCGGTTCCGTATCTCAGGGCGCGTCCTGAAAAGCGCCCGATCTGCAAGAACGACATCTCTTCGCCGTCACAGCGCTGGTGCGTCGGCGTCGCGTGGCGCGGCAACGAAAACCCTCCCAACCGCTCGGTGCCGATCGAACAGTTCAACTCGCTCTTCGATGCGGATCAAGTGCGGTTCGTGGTTCTGCAAAGCGATCTGAACGATCGAGAGTCGGCTATGCTCAAACAGCGCGACAACGTCGCTTTGCTCGACCAGCCTTTGCGGAGCTTCGACGATACCGCGGCGATTCTCGCGGGCGTCGACCTGGTTGTAACAATCGATACCGCCGTTGCTCACCTTGCGGGTGCGCTCGGGTTGCCGACGTGGATCCTCTTGAAGCGCGGAGCGGACTGGCGCTGGATGCTCGACCGTGACGACAGCCCGTGGTACCCGACGGCGCGACTCGTCCGACAGCAGGAGCTCGGCGTATGGGACGATGTGATCCTGAAGGTGCGTGCGGCGCTCGACCGGGATTTTCCGCGTTGACGCGTCGCTTAAGTCGGCGGCATCCCAGGAACGGTCCGCACGACACGGCGCCAAGATGAGCAACCGACCAAACCATGCGCTATCAGGCTTCCGCTCAGTGACACGCGCCGTGAATCACTTCACGGTCATCGAATCCGTCTATGGGCGGTTCATCATCAATCGGCATTGCACCTTCCAGGCGGAGCACCTCATCAAGACTGGCCTTCTGCACATCGAATCGGAGCTTCGCAACATCCTGGCCATCGTCGAGACTTGCCCGCAAAGAGCGTCGTCGTCGACGCGGGCGCGAACATCGGACCGCTTGGCGGCTTCTAGAGCGATTCCACCTCGGGAGCGCCGCCGGAAAAGGCGTTTATACCCGCTGTGAGCGCAGTGATCATCGACCGCTCAGCCGGCGTCAGATGCGGGTGCCATACATCGAAGATAAGAACGACGCGCAGCTTGTCGCTGTCGTTCCATGCTTCGTGCTCGATGGTGTCGTCAAAGACCCACGCCTGGCCGGGAGTCCAGTGCCGCGTTTCGTTGCCGACCCTGAAGGCGCATCCTTCCGGGATGATGAGCGCCAGATGGGTGACGAGGCGCACATTGGTCACTCCGGTGTGCGGGGGGATGCGCGTTTTTGGCTTGAGCAGTGAGAAGAGCGCAGCCGGCGTGCGCCCGGGCTGGTCGGGCTGTGGCACGTTGGTGAGCGCCTGCACGGTCCGCGGTGCCTTGAGCGCGTTCTCCTCGATCACCTTGCCCAGCTTGTAGAGATGAAAGGCGCTCCACCGCGGCGAATGGTTGAGCTCGGCCCACTGGTTGTGCGGCACATCCGGCGGATACATGACATAGGGGGTGAACCCATTTTCCGCCTGGAGGATCTGCAGAAACTCGTTGCGTATTTCGTCGGTCGCGGCCTCGATCGACTCCAACCACGGAAAATCGGCACGATCGAAAAACTCGATCGGTGCCAACTGCGGATAGTGATAGATCATGGACTGAGAGTCGTATCGCTTCTTCCTCCCAACCATGATGTCGAGAGAATCGCGAAACCGTTTCAGGTTTTCGCCGGCGAAGCTCTGAAAATGGGCTTCCAGATGCTGGTCCAGAAAGGCCGCCATGTCTGCGCCGTATTTGTCGCTCGCTTCGATCGCGTGCGAGACGGCGGGCCTCAGGTCGGCACGCAATCTATCGAGCGGTGGTGACACCCGCGTGATCGCCCGGTTCACGCTCGCGGCCTGATGGGTCTTGCCCTGCCGTTCCAGGAGGTTGGCGCGGAGTATCAAGCCAAGCAGGTCGCTCGGATCGATGGAGAGCGCACGCGTTATCGCGCTCTCTTCGGCCTGCTCGTCCTGGAGATTGCGGCAGGCCAGCGAGAGGTGAAGCCATTGCTGCGGGTCCGAGCCGTCCGTGTCGACCAGCCGCTGGAATACGGCACGCGCTGAGGCCATGTCGCCTTTACGAAAGGCGCGTTGACCCAGGGCAGTCAGCGTCCGCGCATGATTGGGATTGATCTCGAGGACCCGGCCCCAGAGACGGATTGCTTCGTCCTCGCGCCCGGCCTGCGCCGATCGTATCGCCTGCGCTTCGAGCGCCTCGATTTCCGCGATGCCGCCGATAGGAGTTTGCATTTGGCCTCGCCGGTGTCCCTAGATGCTCCAGACAGGCTTCTGCCCGCTGTACGAATCGATGGCTTCGAACATGGCGGCGACCAGCGAGCGCTCTTGTTCCGTCAACTCAGGCCGCCAGATTTCGAACAGCAGGATCACGCGTGGCTTTTCGCTCTGGTTCCACGCTTCGTGCTCCACGGTATCGTCGAAAAGCCAGGCCTTGCCTTCGACCGGCACGCGTACGTCGTTGCCGACGCGGAGAGCACAGTGGGGCGGGACGATAAGCGGAAGATGACAGATCAGACGAGTATTGACGAGACCCGAGTGAGGCGGAATCCGAGCGCCTGGGCGCAGCAATGAAAAGAGCACCGACGGTGACCGATTCTTGACCCGAGCGAGCGGAGCTTCTGCCATGATCTCCATGGTGCGCGGACAGCGGCGAGCGTTCTCGCTGACCATCTCCCCGTCTTTCCAGAGATAAAACGCACCCCAGTCAGGATTGTCCTGCATTCCATCCTGCTCCTTGCGCGGACGCTTCGGATCGCTCTGGATATACGGCTCAAATGCCGACTGATCCTTGAGGACCGCCAGCAATTCGCGCCGGATGTCGTCGGTCGCCGCCTCGACCTTGTCCAACCACGGGAAGTCTTCGCGTTCGTAGAACTGGATCTGCGGAAGCTCGGGAAAAAAATAGGTATGAGGCTGCTGAAAATAGATCTTCTTCTTCCCCAGCAGAATGTCCAGAGATTGGCGGAAGCGGGCAGCGGAGCGCTCCTTACTGAGCCCTTCGCGCACAAGCTTGCCGCGCAGGAGGGTTTCGAATTCGCCAGCGTAGCTCTGGCACATGGCCTGGGCGCGAGCCAACGCGTCGCGCAGGTCAGGTGGCAGTTGCGTGGCAGGCGGGGCTGTCTGGACGGCAAACGTGTAGAAAGACGACGCAGCGCGCGCGTCACCCGCTTCCGCGAGATGGTCCGCCTTGAGGATCAACGCGCGCGTATTCCGTGGCTCCAGGGCGAGCGCCTTGTCCACGGCGATGACGGTCGCGGCGCTGTCGTTGAGACTGCGGCAGGCGTAAGCCAGCCCCACATAGCTGAAGGCGTCGCCTTGACCGGATGCAATGATCCGCTCGAACGTGTCTCGCGCCTTGCGCCCGTCGCCGATCCGCAGGGCTTCCATCCCTGACATGGCGAGAGCGCGTGCATCGCT
>VBCY01000222.1 GCA_005882995.1 Betaproteobacteria bacterium | reverse complement strand
TTGTTCGACGACGGCGATGAGCGCCTGGTCGAGTGGCATCCCGGAGGCGACCAGTGTCGCGAGTTGGCGGGTAGAGAGCGCCAGCACCTGCGAGCCAAGCTTGGTGGCTTCGCTTCGCCTTGCCGCCGCCGCAGGCTCTATAGCCGTAGGGAAAAGGCCGTCGCCACGCAATTGGTCGCGCACCGCGCGGACGTTCGCTGCGTCCAGCATTCCGCGACGCGGTCGGCCCACCGCGTCGACTGCCTCGTAACGAAACGCTGCCATTCACTCCTGCTTCGCTACACGGCAGCAGCACCGGTGACGCGAAGCAATTCGGCCAGCGATGTAGTACCGTCAACAAGCCAGCGTGCTCCATCGGTCGCCAGTGTGCGCATGCCGGTGCGCGCGCATGCGTCACGCAGCGCGTGCTCGCCTGCCCGGTCATGGATCAACCTGCGTAAGGTCTCGTCGACAAGAATCAACTCGTAGACGCCCGTGCGGCCGCGATACCCTGACTGTGCGCACGCCGGGCACCCTGCCGGCTGGTAGAGCGTGCGCAATGAACCGAGGCCGAGCTTGTTGAGCAGCGCGGCTTCGCCTTCGCTGGGGGCTACGGGCACACGACACTCGGGACACAGACAACGCAGCAGTCTCTGCGCCAGCACTCCGAGCAGACTCGAAGCAAGCAGGTACGGCTCGATGCCCATGTCGGCGAGGCGCGTTACCGCACTGGCAGCATCGTTGGTGTGCAACGTTGCAAGCACCAGGTGTCCGGTGAGGCTCGCCTGAACGGCGATCTGCGCTGTTTCAAGATCGCGGATTTCGCCGATCATGATGATGTCGGGATCCTGGCGCAGAATCGATCGCAGAGCCCGTGCGAACGTCAGCTCGATGCGTGGATTGACCTGCGTCTGACCAACGCCGTCGAGGGCAAACTCGATGGGATCTTCCACCGTCATGATGTTGAGCACGCCACGTGGAAGACGCGACATCGCCGCGTACAGCGTCGTTGTCTTACCGGATCCTGTGGGACCGGTCACGAGGACGATGCCGTGTGGCTCGCGGATGAGGCCATCAATCGCATTGAGCGTTGCCTCGCTCATGCCCAGCGTCGCGAGATCCAACCGCGCAGTATCCTTGTCGAGCAGACGCAGCACGACACGTTCACCGGACCCCGTCGGCAGCGTCGAGACACGAACGTCGACGCTCTTGTCGCCCAGCTTCAGTGCCATGCGTCCATCCTGCGGCAGACGCTTCTCGGCAATGTCGAGGCTGGCCATGACCTTGAGTCGTGACACGAGCGCCGCATGCAGCGCGCGCGGCGGCTCAATGACATCCCGCAGTTCGCCGTCAATGCGGAAGCGGACGACCGAACGACCTTCATAGGGCTCGAAGTGGATGTCCGATGCGCGTTCGCGCAACGCCTGCAGCAGCAGGGCGTTGATCATGCGGATCACCGGCGCCTCGGACGTCGTCCCGAGCAGATCTTCCGCCTTGGGAATGTCCTGCAGCAGGCGCGCGAGATCGGTATCTCGCGCAAGCGCGTCGCTCCATTGCGCAACCGGCGCGGATGCCTGGTTATACGAAGACGCGAGCTCCGCTGCGAAGCGCTCGGCGTTGACACTCACCATTTTGAGGGGCCGCTGCATCACCCGCGTCAACTCAGCAATGCCCTCGACTGAAGCGTCGGCTCGAGCAAGCACGATCACCGAGCCGCCTTCTTGGCGGACCGGGAGCACACCGTGAGCGCGAGCGAACGCGTACGAGATGCGCTGCGCCAATGCGCTGGATTCGCGTGCTTCCATCGGTGGCGCTGAGGTGGAGGACATGTCGGGCTACGGTTTCGCCGGCTCCGATTTGCTCGCGTCCGGTGCTGCCCGATCAGTCGGTTGCGGGACGACAGGCAACAACCAGGGGAGCGGAATGAGCGACGGTGTCGGCAGCAGCATGGGCGCTGGCGAAGTGGGCGATGCGGGCAACGGCGTGGACGGCAGGCGCGGGTCCTGCAGATTGGGCAGGACCGGCGGGATGATATTGGGATCGGTGCGAATGCTCTTCTGCTCGCCGATGATGTAGTCGTAGCGCTCGCTGCTGAGCGCCCCGCCCATTGTGGCATTGCGCACAATCGTAGGGCGCAGGAACACCATCAGATTGGTTTTGTTTTTCACGCGGGTGTCGTAGCGGAACAACGCACCGGCGATGGGAATGTCGCCGAGGAACGGTATCTTCTGTCCACTCTCGGTCTGGCTGTCCTGGATCAGCCCGCCGAGGACGATGATGTTTCCATCGTCGATCACCACAGTCGACTGTAGCGAACGCTTGTTGGTGATGATGCCCGCCGGGTTGCTCATGTCGACAACCCTCGAGACTTCCTCGTAGACTGCCAGACGCACACCGCCGCCTTCGGTGATTTGCGGCTTCACCCGCAGCTCCACACCCACGTCTTTGCGCTCGATCGTCTGAAACGGCGTGACGGTGGCGGTGGTTCCGGTCTGGGCATACTGGCCCGTGATGAACGGCACGTTCTGGCCGACGATGATCCGCGCCTCTTCATTGTCGAGCATCAGCATGTTCGGCGTCGCCAGGATGTTGGCAGTCGTGTCGTCCTGCAGCGCGCGCACCAGGAGTGCGAGATTGGTGATGGTACCGAGCCCGGGGATGGTGATCGAGCCGCGGATGATGCCGAGGTTAAGGCCCTGCCCTGCGGTGCCCAGATTGGCCGATGTGCCGATGATATTGTTTCCGGAGCCTGGAGCGCCGAAGTTCTGGTTGCCGCCGACATAGGTGCTGTTGCTGTTCAATCCTTGCAGGTACTGCCACTGGATGCCGAACTCGGCGGAGCGATCGGCACTGACTTCGACGATCAGTGCCTCGACGAACACCTGCGCCCGGCGAGTGTCGAGCTTCTCGACAATGGCGCGAATGTTGTTATAGATCGGCTCGGGCGCCATGACGATCAGCGCGTTGTTGGTCGGGTCGGCCTGGATGGTGACGCCTCCGGCGGTGAACGACGTGCCTCCGCTCGCACCGGACTGAGACGCAAGCGCGCTCAGCGCTGCCGTCGCTGCAGGAGCAGGGCCGGCTGGTGCTGGAGCGCCTGGCGCGCTCGCACCGCTTAGCGACGCCGGTGCAAGGGAAGCCGCGGATCCTCCCCCTTCGCCGCTCCCTCCGGTGAGCAGAGCACGCAGCGTCTGCGCAACGCGCACCGCTTCTGCGTTCTTGAGGAAGATGATGAAAATGTTGCCGCCCGCCCTCCCCGGTGTATCGAGCTGCTCGATCAGCGCACGGGTCCGCGCGACACGCGGCGCATTATCGCCACGGATGAGCACGCTGTTCGAACGTGGATCGGCGACCAGCGCCACGCGCAATTGTGTATCCGGCAAAGCGCCTTGTGCGGGAGCCTGCTCGATCAGCAGGCGATTGACGACTTGCACCAGGTCGATCGCTGACGCATCTTGTCGATGCGCTTGAGATTTTCGGCGTAGTCCGTGATGACCAATGCGTTGGCACTCGGCAGCGCCGCGATCGCGTTATTGGGAGTGATCAGCGGCCGCAGGACATTGACGAGCTGCGAGGCGGATTCGAATCTGAGCGCGTAGACCGACGTCACCAGGCGATCGCCGCCGCCCGCAGCACCGCCGGCGACCACCGGCGTTCCCTGAAGCTTGCCTTCTGCTTCAGGAATGATCTTCACGAGACCGTCGCTCTCGACCGCGGTGAAGCCCTGCAGCCGCAGCGCGGAAAGCAGCGTCGGATAGACCAGCGATCGCGGCACGGGGCGCGCCGAGACAATGTTGATGACGCCTTTGACGCGCGGGTCGACCACGAAATTGCGGCCGGTCATCTCGGCGACCGCTTTGACCACAGCGTCAATGTCGGCGTTGACGAACTTCAGCGTGACAGCATCGTCCGCCGCCTGGACCGGGAATGTCAGCACAAGGCCAAGGAAGGTCATGGTAAGCAGTCGCGGGAGGGACATTGCAACCTTTACACCAAGACGCCGCCCTGGCTCGGGGGGCAATGATAGCATGGGGGTCAAGCCAACCGCCCCCGTCCGGTTCAATGCGCACAAGAGATTGAATCCACTCGCCAGCTTCGCACCATCTAAAGGGCATGATGACCCAAAGGGAGGATTTGATGCATCTGCAAAACCGCGTCGACGCCGGGGCTCAGCGGGTGGTTCTCGCCGCCTTGCTGGCTGCAGCGACTGCACTGTGGCTTTTCGCCGCTCCAGCGGCGGCTGCCGACGCGCCTCCGAAATCGGATGCCGTTTCCAAAGCGACGGCGGACAAGAGCGGCGCCGCGACGGCGACCTCCCCGCCGTCGGCTCAGGTCGACGTCGCCCCTCCGGAGGAGAAGGATAGCGCTACGGAGGATACCGATAAGCGCGGCAAGCGCACTCGCCCGCAATATCGTATCGACCGCGATCCCGACTTCGAATCCTTCACCAACGTCATGGAGACCGCTCCCTGGATCGTCGGACTTGTATTCCTCGTAGTCGGATCGGTATTCCTGACGCCGGTGATTCTGCTGGTCGGGATCATCTGGTACAAGTTGCGCAAGACCCGGATGCAAAACGAAGCATGGCTCAAGCTCGCTGAACAAGGCGCGGTGCCGCCAACGCAGGCCGCCGAAGCCGTCAGTTCGGGTTTGGCGCCACCGGAGGCGCCTCGCACAGAGTCGATAAACGCGACACCGACAGGATCGATTGTTCAGCAGGCCGTCGCGACAAGGCGTCGGGCCGTTTGGTCGGATCTGCGCAAGGGCGTGGTGATGATCACCATCGGCCTTGCGTTTTGCTTCTATTCGTTGTTCAACGATGCAGCCGCCAACTGGATTGGACTCGTTTTGCTGTTCCTGGGCGTCGGCTACGTCGTTCTTTGGCGCCTGGAGGACCGTCATCTTGCCCAGCGCAACACCGGCACTGAAGCGAGCTGACATTGGGGGCTTGCGGCCGACGATAGGCTCAATTCATGTCGTCGCCTCCGGTCAGCGACGAAGCGCTGATCGCCCGGGTCGTCGTCAGCGACGATCGGCATGCGTTCGGCGAGTTGGTGCGCCGGCATCAGTCCGTGGTTCGGGCTACGCTGCGCAAGCTCGCCGGAGGCAACGCCGCGCTGGCGGATGACCTTGCTCAGGAGACTTTTTTGCTGGCTTATCGCAAGCTCAAGCAGTTTCGCCAGGAAGCGCGCTTTTCAACGTGGCTGTATCGAATCGCCTACAACGTGTTTCTCGCCGACGCGCGCAGAATGAAAGAGTTGCCCATGCCGGAGGATGGCGACCCGGCTGAATTGGCTCAGGCGGACGACACAAGTTCCCCGAGCGTATCGCGCCAGGCGAGCCTGTCGATCGATCTCGAGCGGGCGATGAGCGTGCTCTCGGAGGCGGAGCGGGCTGCCATCGTCCAGTGCTATCATAACGACTTGTCGCACGAGGAAGCCGCCGTGGTGCTCGGTTGCCCGGTAGGAACGGTGAAAACTCACATCCTTCGTGCCAAGCAGAAGCTCAAGGCGCGGCTCGGCGCCTGGGCCCCAGGCTGATGCGCATGCGCAACAACGACATCGACGGCGACGACTGGCTCGACAAGGCTCTGCGATCGGAAGGCCGCGAGCATCGATTGGCGTACATAGCCGACGATGGCTTTAGCGCTGAGGTCATCGGACGCTTGCCGAAGCCGGTAACCGTCCCCGCGTGGCGTCACGCAGCAGTTGTCGTACTCTGGTTCTGTGCGGCGGTTGCTGCGCTGTTGATCGTTCCGGGCGTCTTCGATGATGTCTTCCGCGGCGCTGTGGCCATGTTCGTCGGCCACCGGTTTAGCTTCGCC
>VBCY01000035.1 GCA_005882995.1 Betaproteobacteria bacterium | reverse complement strand
TTACAGGGTGATTACGCTCGACGGTCTGGGCGGAACGGCAGGCGGAGTCAACAGCATCAACAACCGCGGCTGGGCGAGCGGCTCCGCCAATCAGCCAGGCGACACCGTTTCGCACGCCACGTTGTGGGCAGGTGGACCAAGCGTGATCGATCTCGGCAGTCTCGGTGGCGCCACGGCCAATAGCGCAGTCGCGTGGCCGGTCAAAGCCAACAACGGATTGATCGTTGGTATCTCCGACACCGCGACGGACAATCCGTTGGGCGAGTCATTCTCCTGCTGGCCATTCTTCGCGTCCGGCATTCCAACCAAGAAGATCTGCCAGGGTTTTCGATGGGAGAACGGAGTGATGACGGCGCTGCCTCCTTTCCCCGGCGGCTACAACAGCTATGCCAGAGAACGGGACCGTCGATCCGACCTGCAACACCGATTTCCAGATCCTGCAGTTTCGCGCGGTGATCTGGGAGCCGCACGGAGAGATGCAGGAGCTTCCGCCGCTGCCCGGCGACTCGACCAGCGCGGCCACCGCAATCAATGACCAAGGACAGGTGGTGGGCATCTCGGGCGCGTGCGGCATCGCCGTCGGCAGTGTCAGTGCCCGGCACGCTGTGCTGTGGGAAAACGGCGTCCCCACCAACATCGGCGACCTTGGAGGGACGACATGGAACACGCCCACCGCGATCAACAACCACGGCACGGTGGTCGGCTTTTCACTCCCCGCAAGCCAGAATGGGACGCGTAACTACGAGGCGTTCATCTGGACGCGCAGCGGAGGCCTACACTCGCTCGGCAAGTTTCCAGGTGATATACGCAGCGCTGCATTCGGCATCAATGACAAGGACCAGGTCGTCGGTCTCTCCCGGGGAGGGCCATTCGGGCTTCGCGCGGTTCTTTGGGACAACGGCGTCATGACCGACCTCAACGACCTGACGCTTCCCGGATCACCGCATTTGCTCTATGCGAACGATATCAACGACCGCGACGAGCTCGTCGGCGAGGCGCTGGACATCGCAACCGGTACGGCACCTGCGTTCCTGGCTGTTCCAACTCACAGCGGCAAGTAGACTGCGGAAGTAGATTACGTCCCCGGTAGTTCGCTACCGCTTGCGGATGCGCCATCCAAAGGTGTTACAGTAATTGGAAAGAGTTCCGGTGCGCCGCGAATGAGTCGTGCAACTCGCGCGGCGTCCTCTGAGCGATTCGCCCGGCGCCACCAGGAAACCGCCGACATAGCGATTGCTCCCAGGGTGATCTTTTTATCTACTCATTGATCACGTCCCATGAAAACGTTGTTTCTCGTTCGCCACGCCAAGTCGAGTCACGATGATCCCACGCTGGCCGATAAAGAGCGCCCGTTGAATGATCGCGGCTTGCGCGACGCGGCGACAATGGGCCAACGATTGGCGAAGCAGGATGTGAAGCCCGACCTCATCGTGTCGAGTCCCGCCGTGCGTGCGCTCGCGACAGCGGAAATCATCTCCAAGAAACTTGACTACAAGCGTAAGGGTATCGTCGTGAACGAGCGGCTGTATGCCGTCGCGGCCGAGGATGTGCTCGAGCTCATTCAAGAGCTCGACGACAAGCTCAAGCGTGTGATGCTGTTTGGCCACAACCCTGAACTGGGCGAACTGGCGAATAGATTCTCAGGCAAGATCATGGACATGCCAACCTGCGCGGTGGCGGAGTTCTCGTTCGATACTGAGTCGTGGTCGAATGTCGGCAAGCGAGCGCCAGCAAAGGTAACGCTGCACCGTCCAAAGAAATCGTAATGCCAAATCGTATGGGAATGAAACTGCAGGCACAATTCGGTCACAACGGCAGAATCAATTGGTCACAAATTCTGTGGAGCTGAGTCGCTCGTTCAATTGCCTATTACCTCGAGCGCCCGCTTCGAATCGGATACCCAACCGAATATGCCGCCCTGGGCTTTGATCATCTCGAGCGCAACGCGCTGGAATTCGGGGAAGTACGAACCGACGCAGTCAGCCAGCACGACGCAATCGTAGCCACGATCGTTCGCCTCACGCACCGTCGTGTTCACGCACACCTCGGTTGTCACTCCGCAGACGATCAGCGACTTGATTCCCCGGTTATGGAGGATCAAGTCCAGATCGGTTGCGCAGAATGCGCCCTTGCCCGGCTTGTCGACGACGACTTCCCCCGGCTTGGGGTAAAGCTCCGGCACGATGTCGTGACCGCCTTCGCCGCGGATGAGGATCCTTCCCATCGGCCCGGGATCGCCGATACGCTTCTCTCCGCGGCCGCGCACGATCTTGCTCGGCGGGCAATCGGCGAGGTCCGGGCTGTGGCCTTCGCGCGTATGGATCACCATCATGGCGCTCCTTCGCGCTGCCTCGAGCACGCGCTTGCAGGGTGCGATAACTGCCTGCAGCGGTGTGACGTCGTTGCCGAGCGCCTCGCCGAATCCACCCGGCTCGACGAAATCGCGCTGCATGTCAATGACAACGAGCGCGGTCGTCGCCGGATCGAACTCGAACTCGTAAGGCTCGGCATACATTCTTTTCGTCGTCATCACACCTCTCTCTCGCGTTAGGCGTCGGCGCCCGATCATGCGCTCGACCTGATCGCGCGCGTACCGGTTCCAAGTGCGAGACAGGTCACGCCGAACAACGCGTAGCCCAGCGCGACCAGCGGCGACACCGCCCATCCGAGTTGCGGACCGTGGATGAGTCCGAAAAACGCCAGAATGGCGGCGGCGAAGGCCCACACCGCCGCGGTGGCGAGCCGACCCTCGATGATGAACGCGGCGATCGCGCCCAGCACCATCCCGGCGAGCACCGATCCGCCACCGAGCGACTCGAGCCCGCGGTAGAGCACGCCGGTCGCGGCGAGCTTGGCTTCGCCGAGCTGAGCCACCGACGTGCCGGCCGCCGCCAGCGCACCGTCGATCTGCGTCTTCCCCCATTCGGCGATGTTGGGAATGATCGCGAGTACAACCGCCGGCGCATGGTTCGACGGTGTCGCCTGGAACGCCTGTGCTCCGATGACCAGTCCGATGTAGAGCAGGATCGGAAGGATCGCGACCAGCGGAATCAGTGCGAGCAGCAGAGCGGTGAGTCCCAGAAAGCAGACGATTGCAATCGCTATGCCCGTCGCGAGCGAATAGCCGATACGCCCACCGACCGCTTTCCATCCGGGGTGCCCGATGTACACCGCGGGAGGGAACGGGCTGCCGAGCATCGAGCCGATGATGGCGCCAAGGCCATCGGCGAGCAGGATCTTGCGCAAATTGTAGTGGTCGCCTGCCGCCGAGGCGCTCTCCACGTTGTTCATCGCTTCGGTGAAATTGTAGATCCCGAGCGGGATCGCGGTGACCAGCAGTGGTGCGACGCGCGCAAGCCCGTCCCACACGTCGGTCGAAAACAGCGGCACGCGCAAGCCGAATTGCTCGAACGACTTGGCCACCGCTGCCGGTTGCATGTAATCGCTCCAGCCGCCGAGCGACACAACCCAGCCGATAATCGACCCCACGATCACCGCGGCGAGCCCGCCCGGCATGCCGCCGGGCAGCCGGATGTTCGCGGTCCACGCGACGAGCACGATCGCAAAGCAGACGAGGCCGATCCACGGCACCTCCCACATCTGGAAGGCGGGACGCATCGAGATGAAGGCGATGGAAATGCCGGCGAGGGTGCCGAGCATTGCCGCCCGCGGCGTGAGCGCGCGGATGGTCGGACCGACGAACGCTCCGATCAGTACGATGACGCCGATGATGAAGCACCAGGCGAGCCCCGCGTGCCAGGCGAGGACCGGGTCCTTCGTCGTCAGGTACGTCGGCAGCATGATCAGGAAAACGACGATGAACATGTGCGGAACGCTGGGACCATAGGGCATTGCCGTCACATCGCTGCGGCCTTCCTTCTTGCTCAACTGCCATGCGAGGTACGCGTAAAAGAGGTTGCCGAGAGGCAACGCGATACCGAGCGCAGGGAGGATTCGGCCGAAGACCGTATCCGGCGGCAATTGAACGACACCGAGGCACAATCCCGTGAGCACGATGACGTTGAGCAGCACGTTGGTGAACAGTCCGAAGAAACCGTTCAGGTCGCCGAGGACCCAAAGTCGCGGACTTGCGGCTGCATTTGCGGTGGTCATTAAACGCCTCCCTGGGTTAAGACGAGATTATCGCTTGGACGCCATGTACGCGCGCCAGCCGCCGAACTCGGTGATCTCGAGCTGGCCACGGCAAAGGAACGGCTCGCCGAGTACACCGAGCACGACCGAGCCGTCGCGCAGAACGACCTTGCCGATGGCGAGTCCCGGCGGTTCGGCGAGGAGGATTGTCGCCAGTCCCTCGACCGGCACCTCCCACAACTCCACCGCAACGCGAGTCCCCTCGCCGGGGGTGCGCAGCATCGCGGGATGGCGATCATCGATCGACCAGACGCGATAGCAGGCATCCGTTTCATCGTCGCGCACGAAGCGCGCGCCGGCGGCGAGCATGTTTGCGTTGAGCGCAAGACCCCGCATCAGCGTGCCGTTGACCGCAAGCAATGTCGTCTTCATGTGCGCTTGGATGCGATGGAGCCTTCGAACCAGGTCCCGGTCTCGCCGCGGAGCGCGCGTGCCATGCTCTCGGCATTGGTGATCACGCCGCGGCCACTCGGCCGTGATTTCACGAACGTCAGGAGTGCTTCGATTTTCAGTCGCGTGCTGCCTTCGCCGAAATGCCCTGCGGCGGCGTCGCGGACCGGCACGGTAAGCACTTTAGGCACAGTCAATCGCGGCAAGTCACAAATCGCGTTCGCTTTCGATTGCAGGTCCGTCAGCGCGACGGCGAAGACGGACGTCGAATTCTGGTAAAGGATCGATTGGCGATCGCCAAACTACCCTTGAGATCCTCCAGTGATCGTTCCGCCGTGATCCGCGCCAGCACGTCCGTCACCGCACTTGCGCTGCGGCTGCGGGCGCGGATTAGAAGAATGCCCGGATGGGTGCCCGGTTGGTACCGACGTATGTCGGAAAAATCGAGATCGAGAGTGATGAAGAAGCGCCCGTCGGTACAAACACGCTCCCACACTCGCTCATCCGTCGCCCCGGACAATCCTTGCTCATCCACACGATCAACGTCATAGCCAGCTTGACGAAGAAGGTCGACGTGCACACGGGAGAGGTTCTCGTCAAGCTTGACGGCAAAGCTCATCGCAGCGGGAGGAGTTCCTCCTCGTGAGCAAGCGTCGCCGCGTACCCTATCGCGGCTCTAACGTCATCGAGCGTCAGCGGCGGGTACTGCGCGACAACATCCTCAGCCGTCATTCCTTCGGCAAGGTTATCAAGGATAACGGCAACCATGATGCGGGTGCCCCTTATGCACGGCTTGCCGTGACACACCCTCGGGTCCGCAATGATCCTTTCCGCCCAATCAGTCATACAAATACCTCGACAGCTGGATTCATTCGCGCCATCGTAACACGTCTAAAACGCCTTTCTGAATTTGCCTAGGCCTTTCCTAGGCTTTCTGTGACCTGCGTCATTCTTCCGTCAGGCGCAGGGCCTCACGCCGCCAATCGCTCGTAATAATGATGAAGCCCGCCGACCTCCGGAAGCGCGATCACTCTATCCCCAGTCTGTGGATGCACCGTCCGCGAATTCGGCACGTCCATCGATAGGGAAAGGTGCGTTCGCAAGCCATGGTAATAATCGAGATAACGAGCGATGACACGCCTCAGTAGGCGCTCATTCACTCCAACGCAGAGTGGGTCAGAATTCAACCGACGTTGACAGTTCGCCACGTCGACGTGCCCACACCACATTCTTCCTCGGCGCAACGATCAGCGGCTGACGCTTCCGGTTGGGTGGCCGCCGTTTCGTCCGGCGCGGCAGATTGAGCTTCATCATCATTGCCGTGCCTCCGACGCGGCCCGTCCGAAGAATGGTAGCAGGCCGCGACCAACGGGCGAATGGATGCCCGATGAGGAAGCAGCGTGCGGACCGAAGCGCTCGCGATCGCAGCGGCTTCAGCCAACAAGAATACTGCGGTCCGAGCAGCCAAGGGCGCGGCCGAGGCGATTTTCGCTCGGCGGCTGGTGCGAAATTCGCGTTTCACCCACTGGTCTGCCGTCGACGATAACAACCGTCCGCAATTGATCGATTTTGCGTGATCGTTAACAGCCGTTCGGTTACAACGACCAGATGCGACCCGCGCCCCGATGCACACATGCTAGATTCGCCATCACGGTCGTGGGAAGCGTTCGCATGCTACTAATCGAGGCGTCTGCTAGATGCGGTCGGCCATCGGCATCGGCGCATCATCACGCTCCAAACGATGAAATCTTCAGTCCGACCCGTTGTCTTGGGGGACTGAACCAACGCGTGTGAACAAGCATGTACTCATCGTCGGCGGCGGGATCATCGGTCTTTGTATCGCATACTACTGTTCGAGCAAGGGGCATCGTGTCACGCTCGTCGAACGGGGAGGTCCCGATCGCGACGGCTGCTCATTCGTCAACGCGGGGATGGTCGTTCCGAGCCACTTCGTTCCCCTCGCCAGCCCCGGCATGGTGCAGGTCGGCTTGCGCTGGATGTGGAACCCCGAGAGCCCGTTCTATGTAAAGCCACGTTTCAGCGTCGATCTGCTCGACTGGAGCTGGAAGTTCTATCGCGCAGCCACGCAAGCCCACGTCGATCGCACGGCTCCGCGCCTTCGCGATTTGCATCTTGCCAGTCGCGCGTGCTTCAAGGAATGGGCTGGTACCTGGGGAAGCGATCTCGATCTGGCGGAGCAAGGTCTGCTGGCGCTTTGCAACACCGAACGCGGTCTCGAGGACGAGGCAAGGACTGCCGCTCTCGCCGAGCGGCTTGGCATCCAAGCCGAGGTGTTGACGCCAACCGCGACTGCCGAGCTCGAGCCGAGCCTGCGCATGGCGATTGCCGGCTCGGTGTACTTTCCGTTGGATTGTCATCTGACTCCCAGCCGTCTCATGGCGGTGCTCACGCGCGAGGTCGAACGAGCCGGCGTGCAACTGTCATACGGCACGGGAGTCAGCGGTTGGCGGTCGACGGGAACCCGAATCGATGCGGTGCGCACGAACCGCGCGGACGTGGGAGAACTGAGGGCCGATGAATATGTTGTCTGCGCCGGAGTCTGGTCGACAAATATCGTGCGCGATCTCGGTCTCAGAATTCCAATGCAGGCAGGCAAGGGGTATAGCCTTACACTGGAGCGTCTGCCCTCGCTACCTCGGATTTGCGCCATTCTCAGCGAGGCGCGCGTCGCCGTGACGCCAATGGGGAGCGGGCTACGCTTCGGGGGAACAATGGAGCTGACCGACATCGACGAGGGGATCAATCCAGCGCGCGTGCGAGGGATCGTCAAGTCGGTCCCCCGCTACTATCCGGACGTAACGCCGGTCCATTTCGAGCAGGCGACGGTTCGCTCGGGTCTTCGCCCTTGCTCGCCGGATGGGTTGCCGTTCATCGGCCGCGTCTCCCGCTACACCAACCTCTCCGTCGCGACGGGGCATGCGATGGTGGGCGTCAGTCTAGGGCCGATTACCGGCAAGCTCATGGCAGAGATCCTCTCCGACGAACCGCCTTCGTGCAGCCTCGAAGGGCTGAGCCCCGATCGGTATGCGTAAGACGTGAGACCGAACAATGTGGACTGCAAGAACATGAATGCGAGGATCAGCCGGAACGCGTAAGTATCAAGTATCGCGACAAGACAATCACAAACGAAGAAAAACGAAGATGCCCAGCGATTCCCTCTCTCAATCCTTACCCCTTGCGGGGATTGAAAGCCTTCGCCCGGTGCTGTTGGGAACCCGTCATATGGCCGTAGCGGGACACTATGGCGCGGCGCATGCCGCTTTCGCCATTCTTGAATCCGGAGGCAATGCCGTAGATGCAGGCGTCGCTGCGGGGATCGCGCTGGGCGTGCTGCAAAGCGACCTCGTGAACGTCGCAGGCGTAGCGCCGATCATGATCTATCGCGCGCGCGAGCGCGACGTACTGACCATCAGCGGCTTGGGCACATGGCCGCATGCCGTGACGCCCGATTTGTTCCAGAAGCGGCATGGCGGCAAGATTCCGGAGGGTGTCCTGCGCACGGTGGTTCCGGGCGCGCCCGATGCCTGGATCACGGCACTCGAAGCCTATGGCACGATGAGTTTCGGCGATTGCGCCGCGGCAGCGATCCGCTTCGCCAGCCATGGTTTTCCGATGTACGCGTTGATGTCGGATCTGATCGACATGCACGCCGCTGACTACGCGCGCTGGCCGTCAAGCGCGGCGGTCTATCTCCCGAACGGCCGAGCGCCGCGCCGCGGTGAAATCTTCGTCCAGGCCGATCTGGGCCGCACCCTGCAGTACATGGCGGATCAGGAGAAGGCTGCAAGCGGTAAAGGCCGCGCCGCAGGCTTGACGGCGGCGCGCGATGCTTTCTATCGCGGCGACATCGCGCGGGCTGTCGTGGCCTACCACAACGCCAACGATGGGCTGATGACCGAACAGGATATGGGCGAATTCCGAGTCGCCATCGAGCCGCCGGTGACGATGCGCTTCGCCGGGATCGACATGTACGCCTGCGGCCCGTGGTGCCAGGGTCCCGTGCTTCTGCAGATGCTGGGCGTGCTGGCTGGCATCGACCTGAAACGGATGGGTCACAACTCGCTGGACTACGCGCACGTCGTGACCGAAGCGATCAAGCTGGCCTTCGCCGACCGCGAACGCTATTACGGCGACCCCCGTTTCGTGAACGTGCCCATCGAGACATTGCTTTCCGACGCCTATGCGCAAAGCCGCCGTGCCATGCTGCGCCCCGACCAGGCCTGGCCGGAAATGCCACCGGCTGGAGAGATCCGCGGTTTTGTCAGCGGTCGCAGCCTGACGGCAACCGCGCATGGTGCCGCGGCGGGCGCACGCGACACGTCCTATGTATGCGTGGTGGACAAAGACGGTAACGTGTTCTCGGCCACGCCGAGCGATCCGTCGTTCGACACGCCAGTGATCCCGGGCACTGGACTGTGCCCGTCTTCACGCGGATCGCAGAACTGGGCTGATCAGACGCATGCATCTTCGGTGGCGCCGGGGAAGCGCCCGCGACTGACGCCCAGTCCCGCTCTGGCGATCCTGCCGGACGGCAGCCCCATGCCTTTCGGCACGCCCGGTGGCGACGTGCAGGCGCAGGCGATGTTGCAGGTGTTCCTGAACATGATGGTGTTCGACATGAATCCGCAGCAGGCGGTGGAAGCGCCGCGCTTCGTCTCGTACAGCTTCCCCGACTCGTTCGAGCCGCACAGCTATTCGCCGGGTGTCTTGTACGTGGAAAGCCGCGTGCCGCAGCCCGTGCGCGATGGCCTGGCGGTGCGCGGTCACAAGATCGTGGATTGGCCCGATTTCGTATGGCGCGCGGGCGCCGTGTGCGTGTTGCGCGCGGACCGCACCAGCGGCGTGATCTCCGCTGGCGCCGACCCGCGCCGGCCGTGCTACGCGGTTGGCTGGTAGCGTCCGGGCGGCACGGCGCGCGCGGGAATCTGTCGCAGCTGTTCCGGAACCAGCCCCTGCGGCCTGTAGCGCAGCAGGACGATCAGCAGCGCAGCAATCAGCAGTTCGCGCAGCGCGGCGCCCTGCACTGCGCTCACGCCCGGGACCAGCGGAATCGCGAAGCGGGTGGATTCAAGCAGGAAGACAATGGCAAATGCACCGATGATCGCGCCGCGATTGTTGCCCAGCCCTCCCGCCAGCAATGCCAGCTTGATATAAAGCGTCAGCAGCGGCACGAAGATGTCGGGCGCGATGTACGACGTGTAATGCGCATAAAGCGCCCCAGCCAAGCCCAGCGCCCCGGCGCCGATTGCAAATGCCTTGACCTTGAACAGCGCCACATGCTTGCCCGCAACGGCGGCGACCTGTTCGTCGTCGCGGATGGCGCGTAGCACGCGACCAAACGGCGACGCGCGCAGGCGCTCAGCCAGCAAGTAGGCCACCGTCACAATCGTCCCGACGATGGCCAAGTACAGCAGATTGAACGCTTCGGGCGACAAGGTCCCGCGATAGGGGCCCGCGATGCCGGAAATTCCATCCGTGCCGTTGGTCAGCCAGATCGTGTTGCTGGCGACGATGCGGATGGTCTCAGCAAATCCCAGCGTCACGATAGCCAGATAATCGCCGCGTAATCGCACGGTGATCAGCGCGACCAAAGCGCCAACCAGCGAGGTGGCCAGCGCGCCAGCACCCATGCCGGCGGCGATGGGCAGTCCCAGCTTCAGAGTCAGCAACGCGCTGACATAAGCGCCGACGGCGAAGAATCCGACCAGGCCCAGATTCACCATCCCAGCCATGCCCCATATGACATTCACACCCAGCGCCATCAGTGCATAGATACCGGCCGAGACGGCCATGGCGATGACGTAGTTCTCCATCAATACGCCCGCTGGCCAAGGATCCCGCGCGGGCGCAGCGTCAGCACCAGCAGGATCGCGACGAAGCCTACGGCGCTGCGATAGTCCGGCGACAGGAACAGCAGGCAAAGCTCCTCGCCCACGCCAACGGTCAGCGCGCCGACTACCGCGCCGGGGATGCTGCCGAGCCCGCCGACCACCGCGGCCGCGAACACTGACAAGATGGAACGGAATCCGGTCAGCGGATCGATGGTCGTGTCGAGGCCGATCAGCATTCCGCCCAAACCGGCCAGACCCATGCCGACGAAATTGACCAGCCTGCTGATCATGTCGGCGTTGATACCCTTGATGCTGGCGAGCATCGGGTTGTCTGCAACCGCTCGCATCGCCTTGCCCGTGCGAGTGAACGCGAGGAAGGAAAACAGCATGACCATGGCGGCCGCTGCGACGGCCAGGTTTTGCACTTGTTGCGGGCCGACGCGGATCGACCCGAAGCGCCAATCGCGCTCGATCGGTAATGCGTACCCGCGCAGTTCGTTGCCGAAGGCAAAGCGCACGATGTTCTCGAGCGCGATGGTAAGCGCGATCGAGGCAATGGCTGTGGTGATGAAGCCGGCGGGCCGGAACTGTTTCAGCACCACCTCGTCGGTTGCTACGCCAACGGCGCCCGCGACCAGGAACGCCAACCCGACCGACGGCAGGATTGGGAGGCCGAGTTTGACGTTGGCGATGTAGCCAGCGAACGCGCCGATGGTCGCGTGCGAAGCCAGAGCGAAGTTGGGGAAGCGCAGCACGGCATAGATCGCCGTCAAGCCGATGGCCGGCACCGCCAGGATGGTGCCCGCCATCACGCCGTTAACGACGAGTTGCGCGATCTCCGCGAGCAGAGGCGGCATCGCGCGATCAGGCAACCTTCAGCAACGAGGGCTTGCCACCGCTGATCTTGTTGTAACGGAACTTGCAGTCGATGATGTCACCGATATCGGTGAAGTCGCAGGGGCCGCTAGCGCCCTCATAGTTGATCTCCTTGCCTTGCGCCAGCAGCTTCAAGCCTTCCACGGCGCTATAGACCTTGGTGCCATTCCCTTGAGAGATCTTGCGCACGTTATCGCGAATTGCGGTACCTGTGGCCATCTTCGCTTTCGCGATGGAAAGCACGACGAGGCTAGCCCAATCTGTCGCCTGGGTCTCGTACGAGTCCGGCTCCGCGATGCCGAGCCGCTTCTTTGCCAGATCGTAGGCGGGTGACCCGATGTCGGCTGATGGCTGCACCGTGATTACACCCTCGGTCACTTCCACCGGCAGCGACTCCAGTACCTTGCTCGTCACCGCGTAGGATTGGGCGAAGCGAAGCCCTTTATAGTCCGCGCGATAGAGGTCGCGCAGCAGGATGGTGACGTCCGGCGCGTAGCCGTTCAAGTAGATGCAATCCGGATTGGTCTTCAGCGCCTGGTCGACCTCCGATCGATAGGTGGTCTTGTCCTTGTCGTAGATAAGGCCCCCCACCATCTGCGAACCTTTCTGCTTCAGCACTTCGGTCGCGCGCTCCTGCGTCGGCTGGGAGAACGGCGCCTGGATCGACATGATGTAGCAACGTTTCACGCCCATCGAGGCTATGAACTCGGCGTGCTTCGCAGCCTGGAGATAGTTGTTGGGCTGGGTGCGAATCAGATAGCCCTGATGCGGGAGCTTGGTGATGGAATCGGCACCCGAGACGGTTGTTAGAAATGTCCTGCTCTCCCAGCATAGCGGTGCCACAGCTGTCGTGACTGCCGACGCCCAAGTGCCCATGATCGCCGGCACCTTGGTCACGTCGATCAGCTTGCGCGCCGCGCGCACGGCGGCCTCGGGGTTGGTTTCGTCGTCCTCGACCACGAGCTCGAACTGGCGGCCTGACACACCGCCGGATGCGTTGACCTCGTCGATCACCGCCTTCATCGCCTTTAACATGCGTGGGCCGTCGAAGCCTCCGGCGCAGGCGCGAGGCCCACCAGGACCAGCGCGCCAGCACCTTTCACGAAGTCGCGGCGAGATGTCGTCATTCGGTGGACTCTCATCATGTTGGCATTTCTCCCTTTTGGCTCGTTCGGCGTGAAACGGGTGGGCGAGTCAGCCGCCCAAAAAGACGTGTCTTATATCCGGGTCGCCGGCCAGCGTCGCAGCGGGCCCGTCACGGTGATTGCGCCCGTCGACGAGAATGTACGCTCGATGGGCGATCGTCAAGGCTTCGCGCGCGTTCTGCTCGACCATAGCGATCGAGACTCCGGCGTGGTTGACCGTCACGATGTTCTCGAACAGAATTTCGGCAGCCATCGGCGACAACCCGGCCGATGGCTCGTCGAGCAACAGTATCTTCGGCTCGACCATCAGCGCCATCGCCATGGCCAGCATCTGACGCTCGCCGCCGGACAGCGCGCGTGCCGCCACGCGGCGGCGCTCGGCCAGGATGGGAAACCGCTCGAACACCATGTCGATCTTGCGCCCGCTGCCCACCGGATCGATATAGCCGCCCATCTCCAGGTTCTCGCGCACCGACATGGTGGGAAAGATGTTCTGTTCCTGCGGTACGTAGGCCACGCCCAGGCGGCTGATGTCGCGCGGCGGGTGACCGCTGATGATTTCGCCGTTCAGGCGGATGCTGCCCCGCCCCGGTTTCAGCAGCCCGGCGATCGATTTCAGCAACGTCGATTTACCGGCGCCGTTCGGGCCGATGACGCCGACGATCTCGCCGGTGTCGACGCAGAAATCGACACCCTTTAGCACTTCGTCGGCCGGGCTGTAACCCACGACCAGGTTCTCAACGGTCAGGAGGCTCATCGCCGACGACCCATGTACGCTTCCTGAACCGCTTCGTTGCGTGCCAGTGCGGCGAAGCTGCCTTCTGCTAGGTTTTTCCCCTCCGCCATCACCACCACGTGATCGCAGAGCTGGGCGATGGTGTCCATGTGATGTTCGATCAGCAGCACGCTCAGCCCCTCGTCGGCCAGCGTGCGCAGGTGATCGCCGATCTCACGCGTCAGCGACGGGTTCACGCCAGCGACCGGCTCGTCGAGCAGAATCAGCTTCGGGCGCGCCATAAGAACGCGACCAATCTCCAGCAGCTTCTTCTGGCCGCCGGAGAGGCTGGATGCCGGATCGTTCAGCACGCGCGTCAGGTTCAAGCGCTGTGCGATCGCGCATGCGCGATCGATCAATTCGGACTCGCGGCGCAACGACGGCGCGGTGCGCCGCAGCGCCGCCGGAATGCGTTCGCCCGGCTGGCGGTCGCCGTACAGCAACAGGTTCTCGTACACACTGAGACGCGGAAAGCCACGCGCAATCTGGAAGGTTCGGGCCAGTCCGGCGGATGCGATGCGGTCGGGTCGCCAACCCGTGATGTCGCACCCGCCAAATACCACGCTACCGCGGTCGGGTGGCACGACGCCCGAAATGCAGTTGAACAGAGTTGTCTTTCCCGCGCCATTCGGCCCGATCAGGCCCGTGATCCGCTGCGCCTCGACGCGAAGGTCCACGCCGCTGAGCGCTGCAACTCCATAGAAGCTGCGCGTCAAGCCGCGCACGTCGAGCAACGACACGCGCTACCCTCGCCCGGTCCGTCAGTCCACCAGCAAAGCAGGCACCAGCAGCGCCGCAATCAATCGGCCCGCTGCTGCGTCCTGGTCGCGGAACCAACCCGCTTCGTGCGCAATGTTGATGATACCCAGGCGCCGCCCGCGATACGCGATCGGCACGTTCATGATGGACCCGACGCCGAGGCTGAAGATCAGCGCGTGATCATCGAAAGCTGCGCGCACCTCGTCCGGCGTGCGGGCGACGAATACTTCGCCCTTATCCAGTACCACGCGGCTCCAAGGTGTTCCACTCTTTTGCTTGCGGCCACCCATGGGATAGGCCACGTTATTGCTGCTGTGTATACGCTCAACCTCCATCGCCGCTTCGTGTACACGCATGATGGTGAACAAGCGATGACCTATGACCTTCTGGACGAGCCCGTCGACGGCCGTATAAAGCTCTCGCGGTTCGTGGACTGAAGCCGACAGCGCCGCCAGCTCGCCAAGATCGAGGGTGGTCAAGACGCGGGTTCTATCGGACATGAAGGTGCTCCTGGGTTTCGCAAGGCGACGGCCAGCACCATCGATTCAGCTTCCTGCGCCGCTTCGCCTAGGCTATCGTCGACCGCCAGAATACAATAACAGTGCGTCGCGACAATCCAATCCATCTACGTGGAACCCGGGGTAATCATGCGCAGAAGACAATTGCTGAAGGCGACCGGTGCAGTGATGGCTACGCCTCTCCTGGCGCAGCTCGCGCGCCCGTTTGATGCCTTGGCAAAGACAGAGCAAGTAGTCGTCATGACCTGGGGTGGCCTTTGGGGCGATGCCATGCGCGACAACGTCGACGCCGCGTACCAGAAGGCCACCGGCATCAAGGTGGTTCAGGATCGTAGCTCCAGCCCGGTCGAGCGCATTACCAAGCTGAAGGTCAGTTTGGATAACCAGACCGTGGACCTGTTCCAGCTTGCAGACGGCCTGGTGCCGCTTGCGGTGAAGCAAGGTGTGGCGGAGAAACTCAATCGCGCGTCGCCGCGCATGCCTAACGTACGTAACATGATCCCGGCGTTCTGGAACGATTATTGGGTGCCGCAGATCTTTTCGATCACCGGCATCATCTATAACACGAAGCTGGTGAAGAACCCGCCGACATCGTGGGCCGATCTGTGGCGGCCCGAATTCAAAGGTCGCGTGGTGCTGCCCGAAATCTCGCACTCCATCGGTTCCTACATCATCCCCATTGGAGCGCTTGCCCAGGGCAAATCGCCCATGGACGAGGAAGCCGGGTTCGAGATGCGTAAAAAGATGGCAGACCTGAAACCGATCTGGGCCAAAGATACCGATACGATGATGAACGCGATGCGCACCGAGGACGCGGTGATCGGCATCCTCTACAAGTCGCAAACCTATACCGTAAAAGGTTGGAATACGCCGGTGGAATGGGTGTACCCGAAAGAAGGTGGCATCGCCTTTACGTCCGGCACTTGCATTGCCAAGAACACCAAGAACTTGGAGGCGGCCGAGGAATATCTGAACGTCACCATGGACCCGGAAGTACAAACGTTCGCGGCCAAAATCTACAATTACGGCGGCACCAACAAGGACACGCTGGCGCGCCTCTCGCCCGAACTGCAAGAGCGAGTCAAGTTTCCTCAAGACCAAGTCGATCGGCTGGTGAAGCTCGACCTGGGGTACATGAGCGACCACCGCGCGGCCTGGGTTGAACGCTGGAACCGGGTGGTCGCCGGAAGCTGATGCCGGTCGCGAGCAGCGCCGCCAAACCCTATCACCTGGGGTGGCGCGCCAACGGCGACAGTTTCGATGTGGCGCTAGCGGTCAACCGTGTATTGGCCGCCGGCGGCCATGCGTGGCGGCTCCGCGTGGACCAGACCAATGCAGACGCCGGCGACTATTTTATCGAGCTGACAGTAAGGCAACACGCTGCGCTTGGTGAGCTTGGCTTGAGATGCAAGGCCATGGAGGGCGCGCTCCCCGGCGAAGCGCAAGCGCTTACCGCCCCTGCGACGCTACTTTTCGCCGGCACGGCTTCGCGCTTTCCTTATTACGCGTATTACGCGCTGTGCCTGCTCCGGCTGGGCATCGCCTATACGCCGTGCGACGGCGACGCGCTTGCGAACGGCGCTTTGGATCACGCCAATCTGCTGATCCTGCCCGGGGGGTTTTCGACCTGGGGGATCGACAATGCTGAGGAGGTGCGAGGCGCTGATGCACGCGTGCGCGCCTTCCTCGCGGAGGGAGGCACAGCGATCGGTTCCTGCGGCGGCGCTTTCTACCTGTCGGCCGGGCGACCTGGCTGGACCGGCACAGCCGAGGCGAAGCCTCTCTTCACGCATGAATACCTGCAAAGCGGTGTCGGCGTGGTAACGGTGGAGATGCGCGATGGTCCACTGGCGCTGGGTTGTCCGCCGACCATGGAAGTGCCCTATTACCATGGGCCGATTTATGACGTGCTCGGGCCAGGCATCGAGGTCGCAGCAACGTTTCGCGAGCTGGCCCTGCAAGGGCGGCTCGCCATCGATAATCCACTCGACCGCGACAAGTTCGGGCGCGACATGGCCGGCAAGCCGGCGATCCTTCTGGCGACGGGCAAACGGGGTCGCGCCGTGCTGTTCTCGCCACATCCAGAGATGGGCGACCTGATCCGCAAATACATTGCGCTCGACGGCTATGTGCGCCGATACCTGCCGATACGCGGCGTCGGCACGATGCGCGATACCTTGCGGCATTACCGCATCGCCGATTCTCCCAGCTTCCGTCTGGTGCAGAACGCGATCGACGAGTTGATGACCACAGCGCGGAGAGCCGACACATCGGCGCCCGCGTCTGCGGGCGACCATCCGCAGAACGAAGACATTCTCGCGCTGTGCCGGCGTGAAGCAGATGAACTGCCGGATTTCGGCGCGGGTGAGGAAGGCGATTTGTTGCGCGACGTTGCCGCTCGCGTTTGCGCACGCATTGATCCAGCCGGCGAACGGGCCGCCCGGGCGATAGCATGCATCGGCAAGGTCGCAGCGCTTCGTCCACCCTGGAATCATCTGGCGGCAACCATGAAGGAGCATTTCTGCTTCGCGCCGACACCCACGCGCACGCCGGCACAAGGGTTGATGGAATTGGAGCTCTCCGTCGCGCTGATGGAGGCCTGGACGCGCGTGGCGGAACTGGACTTTGCGATGGCGGAGTGCGCATGAGCGCGGGCGAGGCCGATGTCCGGCTGGACAAGGTCTGCAAAACCTTCGGCACGGTGACGGCCGTGAACAAGGTCACCCTCGACATCGAGCGTGGAACGATATTTTCGCTGCTCGGGCCATCCGGCTGCGGCAAGACCACCACGCTGCGCCTGATCGCCGGGTTCGAGCAGCCGAGCGCCGGCGAGGTTTATATCCGTGGGCAGCGCGTGACGGCGATCGCGCCGTATCGCCGCGATTTCAGCATGGTGTTCCAGAGCTACGCGCTGTTCCCACATTTGAACGTGGCGGAGAACGTGGCGTTCGGGCTGCGCATGCGTGGCGTGCCGCGCGATCAACGCAGCGTAGCCGTCAGCGAAGCGCTGGAATTGGTGAAGCTCGGCGCACTGGCCGACCGCTACCCCCGTCAATTGTCCGGCGGGCAGCAGCAGCGCGTCGCGCTGGCCCGCGCAATAGCGATCAAGCCAGCCGTGCTGCTGCTCGACGAGCCGTTGGGTGCGCTGGACAAGATGCTGCGCGAGGAGATGCAAGTCGAGCTGCGCGATCTGCAGCAACGCCTGGGCATTACCACGGTTTTCGTAACGCACGATCAGGAAGAGGCGCTGACGCTGTCGGACCGAGTCGCAGTGATGCGCAATGGGGTGATCGAGCAGGTTGGTGCGCCGCGTGAGATCTACGATCGGCCCCTGAACGAGTTCGTAGCGGGATTCCTCGGCGCGAGTAATTTTCTTGACGGAAGCGTGGTATCGCACGAAGACGGAATTGCTCTGGTGGAAACGGTCGCTGGCC
>VBCY01000220.1 GCA_005882995.1 Betaproteobacteria bacterium | reverse complement strand
CTGCAGCGACAAAGAGAAGCACCTTGTCCTTTTGCGCGACATCGATGTTCGAGAGCAGATTGACAGGCGTTCCTTTGGGAATCGGGCCGATCTCGATGCCTCCCTCGCTGTAGAGCCATGGCTGCACGTAGCTCAGAGAACCGATGAACGGTTCGAGAAAGTCCGGAAGGTATCCTTTGGGGACACGCAGATAGCTGGTGGCCGAAGTCACATCGACAAGACCGGGGACCTCTTTCCCGGAAGCCGTCATGAATTTACGATCGCCCTTTCGCTTCTCGGGCCAGAGCAACTGTTCGATCCCGCTCTCGAAGGACTTCATGCGGTCCGCCACCGAGCCGCTCCAGTAGAAGTCTCCGAGCGAATTGTTGAGCAGGAACGGAGCCGACGACCACAGACTGATGAGCGACGGCGGGCGGATGTAGCCGCGGCCGCCCGCGGGCATGTCGTACGCACGAGGCGCGCCGGAGATGGGATCGTGCACCGTTATCCTGCCCACCGAGGGCAGGCTCTTGTAGGTGTGTGACGAGAAATTGTCCCAGATGTCGCCGGCAAGTGCGTTGGTCGCGAGCGACGAACAGGCATTGGTCTCGAGCAAAGTCACCGGCACGCGCAGATCGGTCGAAAAGTAGTTTCCCGCCGAAAAGTCATCGGCCAATGCGATGCTCGCCATCGTCTTCTTGAACTCGCCGCTCTTGGTATAGCTCCAGTAATCGTTCCAGCACTTGAGGTAGTTGGGACCGGCGCAAGACGGCTCCTGGAAGAAACGAAATGCCTCTTCCGGCAGTTTGCTCGAATGGCACCGGGCGCAGCGTTCGGCGAACACAAGCTTTCCACGATCGATCTCTCTGCGGTTGCTCGTAAGATAGGCACGGCCGCCCGGCGCATCCTTCAGGTAGTCCGGGCGCGCCGTGGCGAGGAAAAACAGAGCCACGTCGGGCGTCTGCGCTTCGGTCGCCTTCCAGTAGCTGGAGTTCTTATCCGCGACGGCGATTTCGAAAGGAGTGAACTTGGTGCCGCCGACGAAAGGCTTGAAGTGCTCCAGCCACTCTTCGCTGAACAATCCGATGTTCACGAAGACACGGTTCAATGCTCCCAGTGCCCCGACGGAATCGGATCCATCCTTGAGCACGCGTGGAGTCCACACCGTGCTGGGTGCCTGATAGAACTGCGACAGGGGACTCCCCGCTGGAACATATTGATTGAGATGCTGGTTGTTCAGCTCTCCACCGGCGAGCTCTTCCCTGCCCCACTTCCTGGCCAATGCCATGCGCGCGCCGAAGTTGTAGAGCGAGTTCATGGTGCGCGGGTTGTTCATGTAGTCGGTAGAGACGAACGACGTATCGAGCGCACCGGGGCGAGAAGTGTGAAAAAGCTGATACGCGAAGCTCGACTCGTCGACGTCCCACACGAAGATTCGATCGACCCAGAAGTACTGTGCGCCGGGGTTGGAGTTGAGGTTTTCCCATTTGGGATGCTCGGGATCCGCAGACGGATTGCTCGGGTTCGGTCCGACGTGACAGAACCCGCAGGACATGCCCACCCGATAGGGCTTCACCAGTTTCTTGTCGTTGTAATAGGCGGAGTCCGTGTAATAGCGCTCCGGATCCCAACGCTTCGCAGCCGCTTCGTCGAAGTCAGGGTTGGGAAACAATCGCAGGCCGACAACCCCGGTGGCATAGCCGTAATAGGAACCGACCGGAACGCTCTTTCCGCGGGCGCCTATTCTGACGCCGGGATACTTCGCTTCATTCTCGAAGGGATCGGGCGGACAGTTTTCGCTTCTGACGTCGAGCCACAAGCCGTAACGGTCTTTTCGCGCACCGGTGCCTTTCTCGAAGCAAGGCTCATTCACCAATCCCAGATACTGCCAGCGATTGTTTCTGCTGTACCTCAGGCTGGGGTGATTCGACACCGTCTTCAGAAAATCCAGGATACCGGCGCTTTGTACCGATAGCAGATCCCAGAGTCGGTCGTTGCCGCCCGTCCAGACGATCCAGTTGTTGCGTCCTTTTACCGCCGCCGAAACTGCGTCAGCGCCTGAGATATTAGGAACGTAAGGAGCGAGTGCGGAAGCGACCTGCGATGGATCTTTCGTGACTCCATAGTCCATGTCACGGAAATAATCCTCGTCCGCCGCTGGAAAGCTGCGCGCATCACGCCCTGCGCATAAGGCTTCGTCGAGAACCGCTCCGGAACCGTGTCCACACCCTGAACCCTGCGGCAGAGTGCTGCAGGACAACCCCAGGATGCTCAACGCAGGACACAGCCATGCAAGTCGCCAGTTGCGCAGTGTCATCGCTCGATCTCCCGAGATGCACGAAAAGATTCTTACTGAAGAACCGTCCTAACTATTCACATTGTGCACGACAGGCGACTCAGTTAGCATATTTTGCGAGGTGCCGGCAAGTTCGCACCCCTTTCGCAAAATCCTTAGAGGAGAGTCCCATGAGCGATCCCATTGTGTGCACGCCCAAGGCATTGCCCCGTGACAAATGGGTGGAAGCAGCCCGCAAGGCGGTGCAGATCAACCCGGCCAATCAGCCCCCCTCCGGCGTCGTAGCCAGGGGATTGGGTGGCCCCGGTTCTCAACTCGAACGGATCGCCGTCATGATTGCCAAGCGTTGGCATACCGCGGGCGTCCGCCTGACCGTCGGCTTTCTGGACAATCCCCCGGCCGATCTCCGCGCTCGCATCATTGCTCACATGAATGCCTGGGCGGAGACTGCGAACGTTCAATTCACCGAAACCAAGACCGACGCTCAGGTGCGCATCGCGCGCGCTTCTTCTCCGCCGGAGGTCTCGGGGTACTGGTCCTATCTCGGAACGGACATTCTCACCGTGCCTGCGAATGAGCCGACGATGAACCTCGAGGCGTTCACCATGAGCACCCCGGAGTCGGAGTTTCACCGCGTGGTGCGTCACGAAACTGGCCACACCCTCGGTTTCCCGCATGAGCACATGCGACGCGAATTGGTCGCGCGCATCGATCCGGAGAAGGCGATAGCGTTCTTCGGCAGCACTCAGGGATGGACTCCGGAGGAAGTACGCCAGCAGGTTCTCACGCCGCTGGAAGACTCCTCCCTGCTCGGAACGACTCACGCCGATCCCCATTCAATCATGTGCTACCAGATCCCGGGGAATCTCACCAAGGATCACAAGCCCATCGTGGGCGGCCTCGATATCGACAGCCGGGATTACGCGTTCGCGAAGTCCATTTATCCCAAAGCGGTCCATTAGGTTGCTGCCAATGATCAGGGATTCATTGCCGCGGCGGCAGCCGTCACGCTCTCGCGCAGGGACTTGAGCGATTCGACCAGCGCGTCCTTGCGATTGGGCGTGGCCATCGCGTCAGCCATCGCCTGGAAAAAGCGAATGTGATCGGTGACTGAGCGCAACGAACGTACCGACCCCCCGCGGAGCGCAGCATTCGCATAAATGCTGCGCATCTGCTCCAGATCGGCATCGGTGATTGCTTGCCGCGCCATGCACTTGCCCAGCAGCGCGTTGCCGGTCATCGCATCCGCCCAGAAGTCGGCTCCCACCTTGATCGTCGCGGCGATCGACTTTATTTGCTCGAGTCCCTGCTCGATCGCTGCAAGACGCGCCCGTCCCGCCTTCGTCCGCCGCCGGCGTGCACTCGAAGGCCAGCCGAGAACGATCTCCGCAGCCAGCCGGTTGGCCAGGGAATAGTACGCGTCGTCGCTCTTGGCCATCACGCCGGCCTCGTACGCTGCGCCGTAGCTGTGAGCCATTTGCTTGAGCAGTTGCCTGCGGGTGGTAGCGTCCGCTGCGACCATCACTTTGCGCTTATAAAGGCTCCCCCTGAGGGCGAGGCGCTCGGAGGTCTCGCCGATGACCACGAGGGCGTCCAGCATCCGTTCAGCTTCGTCGAAGAGAGCATCTGCCTTGGAGCGCAAATCCGCCGGTGCATCGGCTGCACGCGTTCCGAGCCTGTCAGCGTAGAGCTCGACGGCCCAGCGTCCGCTCAAGTTGACAAGCTCCTCCAATGATCCGACTTTGGCGTCCGCGGGATGCAATCGGCGGCTTTTCTCGTAATAAGAGAGAGCTTCCTCAAACATTCCGAGTTCTCCAAAGGCGTTTCCGAGCGCAGCGCAAGTCGCCGACGAAAGAAGCCAATCCTGGGCGCTGCTTGAAGTGAGAGCGCGGAGCTCATCGATGAGTCGTGTGCTGGCTGCGGCATCCGCCGTCTTGGCGCGAAGCGTGATCCCATCGACCAGCGCCCTCAGTTCGCCACCGGCGACGACTTTGCCGTCGCTGCCTATGGTTGAGTGCTGAGGCACGGCGAGCGAGAAGTCCGGATCGCCATAACACTGGTAAGCGCCCCAGGTGTTCGAGTCGCCTGCCCGATACACTTCGCTGCGAGCCGTGCGCACTGCGTCGCCAAAAGCTGCTCCCCCGAGCATGTAATCGTAGAACTTGGTCGCGAATATCGATGCCGCGCTGTCATCGACTGCCCACCCGGCAGCGACGACCGCGCGCACACCCATTCGAATGAACTGAGACGCGACGTTCGCAGCAAGCTTGTGATAGGGGGTCGGCTTGCGGTTCGCTTCCCCACTCATTTCCCCAAGATGGCAGCAATTGATGAACACCAGCTCTGGAACGTTACGCATTTGCTCGATCTCGGCCGGCGTGAGAAAGATGCCTTTTCCGAGAACCATTCCGGTCACTGTGCGCAGAGATGTGTCAGCGCCATTGTTCT
>VBCY01000221.1 GCA_005882995.1 Betaproteobacteria bacterium | reverse complement strand
GGATACACGCACGATTCAGGCGTATCTGGGGCACCGCAACATCGAACACACCGTGCGCTACACTCAACTCGCACCGGAGCGATTCCGCGCGCTCTGGCGCGATTAATTACGCGGACTGCGCGAGGTGCCGAGGTGCGACCGAGTTCGGGCCAATAGCGGAACTTGACCAACCGACGCTTTGCCCTGCACTGGACACGGTCCCACGAGTGGGTGCACCACCAACAAGAGATCATCCCAACGAGCAGACCGATACTCTCGCCGCGCGCCATACGGCGCTGAAGGCCGCGTTACTTTTCCTCTCCGTAAATACGTGGGAAGTGCGCTTACTGCTGAGCCTCAAGCGCGCGACACAATGCCTCGATGTCACGCGTCCATACGCCGCGCACCGCTGGGGATTTAAGCGGTATTGGCGAGCATTTGGAGTCGACTTTGGCAAGCTCGGCAGCCGTGGGCGCGGCTACGACAGTTTTAGGATTCATCGACAAGCCTCCCGCGTCGAACGGTGCTTTGTCCTCCTCCGGTCCGTCAAGATAGAACTCGTCGCGCTCCAGCGCGCCCTTGTCCTGCTCGGCGAGATATGCTTCCGCCTCGGCCAGCGTTTTGAACGATCGCGGTAAGACTTTGCAATCTTCACGGCCGACCATGTACGGGTAGATCGTGTGGTCGATTTCGTTGATGCCCATTGCATTCTCCTTGCCCGTCAGCGAGCGCCACCGTCGTCGCTATATGACGAGCAGCGTCAGCGGGGGTAACTCACACGGTAGTACGCCGCCGCCTAAGACAGCTACCTGCAAGTGGTGTGCCAAAGTCAAAAGCGAGGCAGAGGCCGAGACCAGTCAACGGGTCGATCTGCGACCGTCAAAGATTTGGCCGAGTTCAGCCAGGTTGGCTAATCGACCAACGCCATTGCATGACCGGTTTGAGGCTGAGCGGCCGCTCGGACTAGCGCGGTGAGTGTCGCTGACCGGCCACAACCCGCCGTAGCGCCTCGTCCTCCGAAGCAGTCACTCACAGGCAACGGCTAAGGGCAGACACGCAGATGCAAATTGCACTACGACACGTGCCAGCAGCGGCGCCAGTTGGTAGTCAGGCCGGAGGAGCGCGGCATCGGAGTCATCGCGGAGTCACGCCTCTCGAAATTGCCTGATACACCGGCGATCGATTCAGCAATCGATTTTTAAGCACTCGGAGCACGACTCGCGGATGGAAGAGCGATGACGGCGCTTTCAACAGCATCAGTACTTGAATGAAGGCACTCGCGAGAGCGGGATCGTGATGGGTCGCGTTGTGCACGTGGCCGACGTACCAGTTGACGAGGTCAGTTCCCGGAGCCTTTTTGCCTTCGACGCCTGAATAGAGAAAATCCCCACCCACCGCAATCATCCACGGGTTGTCGATGACCTTGGCAGCGTCGTTGAAGAATCCCCGGGCAAAGCCACGCAGACCACCTTGCCGACCCGCTGCCGTCAGGCAACGATCGAACAGGTCGGCTTCCATAGCGCTGACCGACATCCCTTGCCCATAGATGGGGTTGAAGCTGCACATCGCATCACCCATGACAAGGTAGCCATCGGGAAAGCGCGCGAGCTTTTCATAGTGACGGCGCAGGTTCGACGGAAGGCCATGGGTCACGAAGTCCGATATCGGCTCGGCGCGACAGATGACGTTGTAGATATCCGGAGCCGCCAGGCTTTTCGCGTGCTCCAGAAAACCCTGCTCGTCGGCCGGCGCGTGACCGCCCTTGTAACCGCCCAAGGTCACGATCCAGCGCCCGCCTTCGATGGGATAGAGCGCGCCCAACCGCTTGTCGTGAGGGGGCGTGGGCTGGATGAAGATTATCCTGGCATCGGTAAGGCATGTTGGATCCTGCCGATAGAGGCGCGTGGTGTAGCCATAGCCAATGCTGATCGCCGATTCCGTAGGTTTCGGATAGCCAAGCGGTTCCAGCCACAGCGGGGTCCGGGATCCGCGACCGGTCGCATCGACGACGAGGTCCGCGTCGAGTGTGCTTTCGGCCCGCCCTTCGGTGCGTGGCCGAACCGTGACACCGGTGATGCGAGTGCGATCCGGGCTCGCTACGAGACCCGCAACATCGTACTGCTCGAGGCAGGTCAAATTCGCAATCGCGAGAACGCGCCGACGCACGTGCGATTCCAGCAGCGGTCGGCTCATCGCCAGCTGCGTGAGGCCGCTTTTGAAGCGCACGTTGTATCCGCCGAAGTGGAACCAGACAATGTCGCCCGGCAGATCGACCCGGGTCGCGCCGGCCTGTATCAGGCCGTCGCCGAGCCCGGGAAAGAGTCGGCAAAGAATCTGTTCTCCCTTCGCGTGCAGCGCGTGAAGGTGGCGGCCCTGTGGCACGCCCTTGCGACTCTCGGCCTGCGCTGGCAGAGAGTCCCGTTCGATCAGTGTCACACGCGCGAAGTGATCGCATAGCACCCGCGCCGCCAACAAGCCCGCCATGCTGGCGCCGATCACGATGGCATGTCCCCGGCTCGTCGGCGGCGGCGAGGCGCGCCTCGGTCGATCGACGATGTCGCGCATTCCTGCCTCTGTAGTCGACCGCGACGCGCTCATCGCGACTTGCCTGCAAGGAAATCCACGAGCAATCTATTCATCTCCTGAGGCCGGTCAAGCTGCATCCAATGGCTTGCTCCTTCGAGCCTTTCGTAATGCCAGGATCCAGACACACTTTCCGATGAACGCACCATCTGCGCCTCGGTCAGGTACGCGTCTCCACTGCTCCAAACCCCCAGCGTGGGAGCCTGGACGTTCGGAAGCGGCATCCGATCGGTGAGAAAGACCTCCGGGCCAGCGTTCGCCCGATACCAGTTGAGCGCCGCCGAGAGAGCGCCGGGACGCGACAGATCGGCGATCCATTTCCCGATCTCGGAATGATGCCGGACGAGATCGCGACAGAGCTGCCAATCGTTGCGCATCAACAGTTGCTCAGCGACGCCGCGGAATTGGAACAGAAGCATGTACCAGGACTTCTCGCGTTGATCGATACCGGATTTGAAGAATGCATTCGGATTTCCTACGGACAATGCAACGAGTCGATCGACGCGGTCCGGGTGTAGGGAGGCGAGCAACCAACCCACGGCCGCTCCCCAATCGTGCGCGACGATGTGCACACGCTCGGTCCCCAGCCTGTCGAGCAACCCCACGACTTCCTGCAGGATCACCGGCAGCGCATAAGCCTCGACATCCGCAGGCTTGTCGGACTCGCCGAAGCCGCGCAGATCGGGCGCGATCGCGCGTAGGCCAACATTCACCAGTGCGGGAATCTGATTTCGCCAGAGATGCGACGAATCCGGGAATCCGTGAAGAAGCAGGACAGGCGGCCCGTTCCCTTCGTCCACGACGTGCAATTCCACGTCGGTTACGCGAATCCGCTTTGCGCTCATCGTGACCCCCTGGTTGCGCTCCGCCGGACAGAACTGAACATCGCGGCTTACCGAGCTGGGCGCAAATTGTCTTGTCGTTGCCAAATAAGCGTAAACCAAAAAATCGTGCGCAGCAAAGTGGATCGGGTCGCGGTAGCCATCCGCTCGTCACGCCGGAGTTGCATTGACGGCGGCAAGTCAGGGGTCGTCGGACAGGATAATTAAAGGCGCGAAACCCGACGACCTGCCGTTCGAGCAGCCGACGAAGTTCGAGCTCGTAATCAACCTCAAGACCGCCAAGGCGCTCGGTATCACCATCCCGCAATCGCTGTTGCTGCGCGCGAATGATGTGATCCAGTAGTCGAACGTTCCGCTTTGTTCGCGCTGCTACGCCGCTGTCGCCGGTTGATCTGATTAGTTGAACGGTTGCTTAAGAGAAGACCGACCGGCTGCAACGGGTCCGAACTGCGCCCGTGTCCCTGCTACTCGGCTCGCCGCGCGGCGAACCGTAGGCGCACGTAGTCAGCGGTCCACCGTCCCGAGGCGTCCTGTAACGAGGACGCGAGCAGGTGTAGCGCCTCGTTGATCGCGGCAGCGCGCTCGCCCTCTGGCAGGTGACCGATGAACGGCTCGGAAAAAGTCGCGAGCCAGCCCGCCATACCGGTGGGCAGCGGCGTCGGGCGAGGGATCAATCGGACCTCCTCGACGCGCAGACCCTGCGTCTCCAGCAACGCCGCGTATTCCTCCGCGGTTGGGTTGTACCAAGGCTTTGCCGCGGCCCCGTCGTGGCCGCGCCGGTCGAGAACGGCAATGAGGGCGGTCACCACAGCGGCAACGCTTGCGATGCAATTCGCAAAGATTCGGTTGTACATTGCCCGCGGAGCCTACTGGGCCGTCCTCACTTCGTCTGCGCTAACACTACGCCTCGTTTATCCAGCGTGCGCCGCAGAATTGCCGGCCAGTCCGGCACAGACAACAGTCGCCTCGCTCGTGGTAACACGAGACGGTATCCCATTTGAGTTGGCCGTTTATCGACCACCCAGTCAACAGCCGCTGGGCACAGTTGTACTGCTGCATGCGTTTCCTGGCGGCCGTATCGCAGAGGGTTTCTCGCCGCGCGAACAATCACTCGTCGTTGCGCTCGCCAAGTCAGGCTATGGCGTCGTGCGGTTCAACTACATTGGTTCGTGGGCAAATGCGGGGCTATTTTCGTGGTTTGGCGGTGTCCGTGACACGGAAGCGGTTCTCCGCTTCCTCCGAACGGAAGAGGCGCGCAGTCTCGGCATTGACGGCTCACGTATCGTATTGGTTGGTCACAGCTATGGTGGCTGGGTTGCTTTGATGACAGCAGCGCGCGACTCAACGATTCGCTGCGTCGCAGTAATGGCGAGTGCCAACATGGGGATAGGCGGAAAGCGCATTCGCGATAGTAATGACGCGTACAAACGAAGCGTCGCGTTCTACGAAGAGGTGTTGAGCAATCCCAAGCATCCGATTCGCGCCCTAAGTGCAAGGGCTCTGGCCGACGACACGATAGAGCACGCCGAAGCATGGGACCTGCTGAACAATGTTGAGCAGCTCCGATCACGGCAACTCTTCTTCGTTAGCGCCGAGCAAGATCAGTTCGCGCCCAGGGAAATCTATGTCCAGCCGCTCATCGACGAACTGCGGCGATCGAATGCGACGATGGTTCGTACAGCGACTATCGAAGGCGCTGACCACAGCTTTAGGCTGCACGGCCCCCAAGTCAATGAGATGGTTGAGAACTGGATCACAAAGGAATGTAAATACTAGATACCCCTGCCTAATTACTGAGCCGCATTTCAACGTTCGCGTCGCTGAATCATGCTTCGGGTCGGTGGGTGGTAAAGTCATGGCCGCGGAAAAAACGACGATGGCCTTCGGCTGGCGCGTCTACGGCCTGGGCGTGATGGCGTTGGGCATGGTCTGCCTGGCGTGGGGGGACTTCGACCCGGGGCCATCAACTGATCGTCATCGAATTCCTTCAGGCCGAGAACCGGCTTCTCAAAGATCGGCTGCGCGGAAAGCGTATCCGGTTCACCGACGCTGAGCGAGCGCTGCTGGCGAGAAAAGCCAAGGCAGTGGGGCGCAAGGCTCTGCTGGAACTGGAGACGATCGTTTCTCCGGATACTCTTCTGCGTTGGCACCGACGATTGATCGCCGAGAAGTGGAATTTCGTCCATCGGCGCGGACCTGGGCGGCCGAGAATCATGCAGAAGATCTCCGCTCTGATTCTGCGCGTGGCACAGGACAATCCCGGTTGGGGATACACCCGGATTCAAGGAGCGTTGGACAACCTCGGTCATCGGGTTAGTCGTGGAACCGTGGCCAATGTATTGAAACGCCACGGCATCGAGCCATCCCCGGAGCGTAGTAAGCGAACAACATGGTCGACATTTCTCAAGGCGCATTGGAAGGTGCTCGCAGCAGGTGACTTCCTGACTGCGGAGATCTGGAGGACAAGAGGCCTGGTCACCCATTATCTGTTGTTCGTGATCAGTCTTGCAGATCGAGTCGTGGATCTCGTTGGAATCACGACGCGACCGGATGAAGCGTGGATGTTGCAGGCCGGGCGCAATCTGATCGATGCGGAAAGCGGGGCGATGCGCGGGAAGGGTTATCTCATTCTGGATCGAGATCGCAAGTACACGGATCAATTCCGGCGGCTGATCCGAGACAGTGGGACGAATGTCATCCGGTTGCCGCCGCAATCACCAAACCTGAATGCATACGCCGAGCGATTTGTCCGCTCGATCAAGTCCGAATGCCTGAATCAAATGATCTTCATCGGGCAGGCGTCGTTACGCCGCGCGGTGGCCGAATACTTGGCCCATTACCACGAGGAGCGAAATCATCAAGGGCTGGACAATCGGCTGATCCGGGGGGCGCCGACCTCTAGACAAGGCGTTGGGACGGTCTACCGGAAGCAGAGACTCGGTGGAATGCTCAACTTCTATTGCCGCGAGCCAATGTGGTTGGCGTCGTCCGAATAATTGGATATCACGGGATGGTCAACTGCGGCGAATATCCCACTTGCGACTGGAGCCAGACGGGACCCGGGCCGCGGCCGTCCCGGCGCAGAGGCGTCCGGGAGAATGCCGACGCGGTCATCGGGGCTTCTCCCACGATAGGCTCAGTAGAAGGAATTGTTACTGAGCCGCCAGCCAGTGAGAAAAAAGCGAAAACTACTGGGCGGCTAGCTATCAGTCCAATGACACTGTCCGCGAAGCTACGCTTTCGTACCAGGCGCGTACTTGCTTCGGATCAGCCCTTGAGGGTAACAAGGCCCCCGAGAGCCGGATCGGAGAAACTGTCCTGTCCAGTTTCGACATGACCCGCAAGCTCGTATTCGAAATTCGGGTCTCCGCCAACCGTGACGATGAGATCGTACCAGCCATAGAATTGATCCAGCACCAACTTGTCTGAAAAGGTTGCGTGCGGCTGGAGATGCTTCGCGCTCACGTTGCCGGTATAGGCGTCGAACACGGTGACTTCGGCGGCGTTGGCGGCGGCATTGGTGATTTTCAATTGGATTGACGGACGACCGCCTTGACTGCCATAGGTGGCACGAATATCGAGAGCCGCAACGCTGCCGCCAATGCTGCCACTGAAAAAGCGCGCGAAACCGTTGGGGCCGTAGACGGACAAATCATACGTCGAGGCAACGTTCCAGACGCCAGCGAGCGTTTTACCGGGTTCCACCGTGTAATAGCGCACTGGATCGGCAGGGTTGCCGGAACGGACATGAAACACGACAGCCGCGCCGCCCGTGTTGATGAACGTCAGGACGAACGTGCTGTTCGACGCATTGACGGATCCTTGAACATCCATCTCGTAGGGCAAGGTGCGCGCCGGGCGGATACCTTTTTCCTGCGTGGGCACGCCGATGATCACGTCATTGAGAGTAGGCACGAAGGTAGTGCCATCTACGCCGTTGAGTTCGCTGATCGGCGGCAGATATCCGGTGGTGCTCGGCAGCTTGACAGGAGCGTCATTGGGGTTAGCGAAGTTGAAGACCGACGTCAGGTCGCCGGCCACGGCGCGGCGCCACGGAGAGATATTGCGCTCAAAGACTCCGAAACGCTTCTCGATGAACTGAACCACCGACGTGTGATCGAAGACCTGGGAATTGACGTAACCTCCCTTGCTCCAGGGCGAGCTCGCGACGAACGGCACACGCTGGGCGAAGCCGATCGGGCCGTTGGGTATCGAGGTCGTGACGATTTCGTTTTCGATGCTGACCGTCGACGCCCCGTTAGCGGGTGTCGCCGGCACTGACGGCGGCACGATGTGATCGAAGCTGCCATCGGCCTCGTCGTAGTTGAGGACGAGGACGGTCTTGCTGAACAGCTCGGGGTTGGACA
>VBCY01000219.1 GCA_005882995.1 Betaproteobacteria bacterium | reverse complement strand
ACCGCGGTGAACGCCGACGCCGCCGGATGGTAGATCTCAGCGGTCGCGGTGGCGATACAGCTAAAGCTCGGCGCTTGATCGGTGCAGCCTCCCGCAATAAGGATGTCGCCGTTGGCAAGCAGCGTCGCGGTATGCCCCAACCGCGGCGTCGTCATGTTCGCCACCGGCACGATTTGCTGTGTCGCGACGTCGTAGACGTTCGCCTGGTTGGTGATCGCCAACCCCGAGACTTCTCCTCCCGCGAGCAACACGCCCGCCGGCGGCAGCAAGGGCGGAGACGGTGTGCCGACGGTGATGTTGACAAGAAGCGGCCCGCCCTCGACCGACGGCGCTGCGAACGCGGGCATGCTGTCGATCGTCAGCGTGCCGGTCAAGCCGTTTGCCGTTCCGGCCGCGACGGTTACGGGAATATCGCGCGACTCGGAGAATGGACCCGGGCTCGGCACGGACAGCCAAGTGGCGGGGTGATTAGTCGCAATCGTCCATGAGAAGCCATCCGGCGAGTTCGGGATCAATGCCGTGACGCGCACGGTGGCGGTGCCACCGGGCGCAATCGACAGCGACGACGGGACGACCGCAAAGAACGGCGGCCCGGTATTGATCGTCGTCGAGAGCTCGAGCGTGTCAAGGAAAGTATGATCGAGGCCGTCGAGCGTCCCATTGAATGCCCACGTGGTGCTGATCTGCACGGGGATGGAAATGGACGTGGTTCCCTCGGGCGTGCTGAAGATCGCGCCTTGATGACTCAGGAATCCGCTTGTCGAAGTGATCGGAGGCGGAGGATCGAAGAGCGGAGCGGGACCCGTGAAGGCTTCATTCCAGGCCGCAATCGTCGCGTTGCTGGTATCGGTGGTCGTCACCGCGGGCTGCGTCCAGGTCTGCGAATAGTTTCCAGAAAAACCCGGACCCGCGGGAGACAGACTCCCACCGATGCTGAATCCTACCGTGCTGCTCGTAACGGTACCTGTGGGGCCGTGATCGATGAGGGTTCCGCCGCTCAGGCTGATCTGAATGCTGCGGCTTTGGTTGTACCACCCGCAGAATAAGTTCGGCGCGAATCCAAAGACGCACCCTTGGTAGTCTGGCAGGAGCGACGCATCGGTCAGGACCATATACCAGTCGTTGGCATCGTTCGTCTCCACCAGACGATAGACGTTCACGGTCGACTGCGTCTCGTTTGGGGTCACCTCCGACTCGGCGATCAGCGTTATGTTGAATAGCGGCGTCCAGGCTTGGCTGGGCGCGGCGTCGCCTGCCTTGGCAGAGAGTGCGCGCTGGTCCTTTACCCATCGCGCGAATGCTTCGCGCGGACGGGTCTGCGGATGCTTACTTTCGGCGCTCGTGAATATCTCGAGCTGATGCACGACTCCGCTCCTGCTCTTGCGCAGTCCGATCGTGTGCCGGATAAGCGGAGTGGATCTGGCCGAGGACGTCCGGCCCGGCACCGGACCGCTCGTGGAAGCGCCGCGAGTGTTCGACAAAACGATTCCGCCGATCTGCGACACGCTGCCGAGCGCTTTACCCGTCAAGCGGACGAGGTCACCCTGACGCAAACGCTCTTTCGCTGTCGCGATGTCGTCAGCCGAAGGGGTCACACTCAGCTCCACGATCTGCGGGGAATGCGTGGGCTCATCGACGGCCGTGGCGGGACACGTCCACGCGGCAGTAACGACAACCGCGGCGGCGACGCACGCACGGCGGAGCACCCGTTTCATCGACGCCGTCAGCACACCGGTGCGCTTGCCGGCAACGAGAGAATGGGCGCGGGAGGGCTCATGCGGCGCAAGCACGGACGTGATGGCCGCCACCATCACGCCGGCGATCGGCTTGATCGATGGATGCACGGTGCCCTCCCTTTGGCCGGCGGCATGAGTCAATTCGTGCTGCGCGAGACCGCGAGTCGTGCGTACGAGACCTGGCAATCAGTCAATTACTCGATAGCATGGATCGACGCGAAGTTCAAGATGTTGCTGAGGTTGACTCCCGTGTGATGGCAAAACAGGTCGGACCGCAAGAACGCAAAACCTGAACACAGCCGTGCGCTCAAAAGCGCGTGACCGAGATGAGGACGTTCTTGGCGAATTCATCAGGGCCCGCAGGCTTCGGCTTGCATGACGAGGCCGGATATAAGACTGCAGCCAGTACCTCGTGGAGGCATCACATCAAAATCAGCTTGGCAAACCGGGCGGTGTCCATATAAGGCTGTGTAAAAACGCAGGGCTGTTTCAGTTTCACGGGTCCTCTTACCCTTCCGAAGCGAAAAATAATCGAATACAGGCGTTCTGAGAGGTCGATATTTGACGGCGCGTCTGCGCGATGAGTTTTTACACAGCCCCGGCCAGAAGCTGTCGTGGAATGCACGTCAGAGACCGACGCCTGCGCCGAGTGTATTGGGCAGCTGCAACAGGCCGGTGTTGTCGGTTGTCTTCCCAGTGATGTTCGATCAGCGACCGATTTCCGATAGTGCGCTGACCAACGGCTCATCGGAAATCTTAAGTATCCCTTCGTAGGGCTGATCCATTTCGAGAATCAGGAATATTGCCGTCGCTACCGACAATGCACACACGAAGATGATCGTGTAGGCCGCGCTGTTGGGCGGCGCGAACAAACCGAGATCGGCGAAAATCACAACGAGCCAGAACACCAGCACGATCAGAAATGGCCTCGGTATCGTGCTTCGGCCATGTTCGATCAGCAACCACCGCGATTGCTCGAGGTCGGCGGCGATCGATAACGCGCGCGCCTGAAGCCACTTTTGGGCATCGTTCGTAGGCGCGAGAGCGAAAAGGTGTTGACGTACGGCTTCTATTTCCGCGGTTTGGGACCCCGCCGCGCCTTCTTGAAGTTGGTCATTCGGCGTGCCCCATTTGCGCTGGATGCGCCCTTGGATTAGTTGTCGAAGGAGTTGCCGCGCTTCCGCCGTTTCCGGACCGTATTGACGAAGGCTCCGGTCGAGCATGATGATCCGTGCGCCGCTCTCGCGGATTTCGTCGGCCCGGGCGTCGAACGAGCTCTTGGCTGAGGCCACCATAAGACCTAGCACGAGGGCGGCCAGCGTCGCGATGAGTCCGATCGCGACATTCACGATCTGCCGCGTGTCGTCCTTCAAGTAATCAGGCGGCAGCGCGTGCCGCAGGTACATGCCGAGGAGCGCACCGCACACGACGCAAGCACACACGACGAGCGATATCGACAACTCCGACACGGTTTGTTTTCTCGCTGCGCGTTTTGACTGACGAATGATGCCATCATCGCTAATCCGTCGCCAAACGTCATTAAGCTTCCGTGAACCCGGCATCCTAGGCCGGAGTCGCGGCGCCGAAGTAATGCTTGAGCGGCCTCGTCACGCGAGCCTGATCTCGATGCCTTCGCCGTCGCTTTCAATCTCGTCCGGCGAAGATCGCAATGCTGAACGACCGCTACGGGTGGATAGCGTCGTTGAACGACCGCTTTGGGCGACGGCCATGCGGCCGGTGACTGCCCCGCGACTCGCAACGAAACGCTCTAACGGTTGCGAGTCGGCGCTATAAAGCTGGAGCAGAACTGGGAGACGCTTCCGTCCGCGATCGGCACCCGTGCCGTCGCTCGTGTTGCAAAAGAG
>VBCY01000218.1:967-2581 GCA_005882995.1 Betaproteobacteria bacterium | reverse complement strand
GTATTCGGTTTTCGCGGCTTCGCTTTTGTCGCGATCACGGAGCGCGCGATTGAGGTCGCGCTCAAGTTGTTCATTGTTGATTTCGAGTTGGTGCAGTGCGCTGCGTTCTTCCGCGTCGTCCTGGCGGCCAAGAACTTGGCCAGCTTTGACCGCCTGCCCTTCGCAGCGGCAGAGTTCGACCAGCCGGCGCCTCTGAAGCGGGACGACCTTTGCCCAGCGCTCAGGCTCGACAGTTCCGGTTCCATAGATGGCCTCGGAAACCGGCGCGCGGATAGCCAATGCGGTGGTTACAGTTGGAGGTCGAAAGAAGTCCGGGTACATGAAGTAGGCTCCGCCAAGAGCCGCAACAGCGATCACTGCAAGCACGGACCCAGACCAGACAATACCGCGCGAGGGCATCGGTTTCTCCTCAACCGCTCAAAAGCCGAACCGCTTGCGCAGTCCGGACGGCACTTGTTCCAGTATCGCGTCCATATCGTCCTTCTTTATGCTGCTGCTGCGCGGCCCTTGAGGACTAATGGAATCGGCGGAACTGGTGGCGGGAGCCGCCGGCGATTGTTTCGAAGTGGCCGGCGCTGGCGGCTGGCTGTCCTGTCTTACATTGTCGGTCGCAGGCTTGGCTTGAGTTCGCACCGCATGCCAGCCGCCGGCCTCAGCCTTGGCCTGATTGATTTGCTCGGGCATCATCCGGGTTTCCAGAACGCCCATTAGCTGGCGCGCTCCATTGCGGAATTCTTCGACCCGGGTGCCAACCGAGACAATATAAGCCCATTTGTAAGCGGCTAGGTTGTCGTTCGAAGTTCCCCGCCCAATGGCATAGAGTCCGGCAAGAACCAGCATTGCATGCGAATGACCTTGGTCAGCGGCTCGGACCTCGGGCGCCCGACGCCCGACGAATAGAGCGCGCCCATATAAAACTGGGCCTCGCTATCTCCGGACTGCGCGGCCTGCGAATAACGATCGGCCATTTCCCTGTCGGATACGGCATCGGCATAGGCAATGGAGTTCGCAAGGAGAACGGCACCAAAAAAAACCGCCAGAAAGGCTCGCTTCATGAAATCCTCGAGGATCCGGGAAAAATCACCCGACCTGCGGTATTTCGCTGATGTTACGTCCGTTTTTCTTGTTCTCATCGTGAAAACATCGCGAGATGGTACACTTCGTCCGGTGCATGTTCAAGAACTCGGCACTGCGCGACACATCGCCTCGAGCCGTGTTCCAGACTGCTTCACTTCAATACTAATGTTAGCCTTCAAACTCTGGTGTGATTCCCATCACATTCTCAGCCGAACCGATGTGAGACCGTGCTGGCGTCCAACAAAGGAGGGACGTCATGGGACAGATTCGCAAAACAACTATCGTTACCCGCGTGCTGTTGCTTCTGGGAATGTCGATCGCCACGCCCGCCGCGGCGGCGACGTTTGACGGTGCATGGAATGTTCAGATCGCCTCACCGAACAATGCTTGCGGGGGCGGAACGACGGTCTCGATCGGGATCAACAACGGCCAAGTCGCATCGAGAAATCCGTTGATGAGCGCATCTGGCCGTGTTGCGAATGCCGGCAACATCAGCGTGACGCTGACAAGCGGGATGAAGCATGCGGTCGGCTCGGG
>VBCY01000218.1:0-714 GCA_005882995.1 Betaproteobacteria bacterium | reverse complement strand
GATTTCGCGGATCGGTCCGCCCTTGGCCTGAACCCGGCCAATGCCTGAGATGACATAGAGCGTCTGACCCAAAGGATGGGAGTGCCAGGCCGTCCGGGCGCCCGGCTCGAAGGAGACGCGGGAAGAATTAAGCCGCGCGGGGGCCTCAGCCATGATGATCGGATCCTGCAAGACCGTGCCCGTGAAATATTCTGTCGGCGCCCGGCGCGTCGGCCGCGAACCGGCAAGATGGATGTTCATGGCGTAACTCCTTCCTGTTTATTTCTTGTTCCTGATTATTTCTTCGAGGCTGCATAGCGCGCCTTGGTCTCGGCATTCATTGGATAGAGGCCAGGTAGTACCGCGCCAGCGTTCACCTGCTCGACGATCCAGGCTTCCATAACGCTTGCGGGATCACCACGGCGCCATCCTGGTCGGCAACGATGATGTCGTTCGGAAACACGGCAACGCCGCCACAACCGATCGGTTCGCCCCAGCCGACGAAGGTCAGCCCAGCAACCGAAGGCGGAGCCGCAAAACCGTCGCACCATACCGGCAAACCGGTTCCGAGCACGCCTTCGAGATCGCGTACGACACCGTCGGTGACCAGCGCCGCCACGCCGCGCTTGACCATGCGCGCGCACAGAATATCGCCGAAAATGCCGGCATCGGTGACGCCCATGGCGTCGACCACGGCGATGCAGCCTTGAGGCATGGCTTCGATCGCGGTCCGGG
>VBCY01000028.1:2028-3447 GCA_005882995.1 Betaproteobacteria bacterium | reverse complement strand
GAGACGAGCGAAGCTCGCTCTTAGAGGGTTGGGGTGAGGGGCCTGCCTCTACAAATTGCGAACATCGATCCGCGCGGTGACTGCCCCTCACCCGGATTGCACCGGACGATGCTTCGCATCGCCGAGGCAATCCGACCTTTCCCCGCAAGCGGGGAGAGGTAGGTAGAAGTCATGTTAGTCGATGATCGCGGCATTAACGGCGTTCTGGAACAGATCCGAATTTATAACTGCCAGGTCCCGAATGAACCGGGGCGATACGCTGAGGTAGATACCGACGACCTCGCGTTCAGGATCCGCCCACATGTAGGCACCGCCATAACCGACGTGCCCAAAAGCGGATAACGAGGCAACTGAGCCATTAGCCCGGAAACGATCGCCCTCTCCGAAGATAAACAAGCCGTAGCCATAGCCTCCGCCCTGGAACTCGACGTAGAACCGTTTGCCATTCCTGAACAGCGGCATGATCGCCGGAATTGAATCACCGATCTGATGACGGGTCATGGCAGCGACACTCGCCCGACTGAGAATCTGCCGACCCCCATACGAACCGCGATTGAGCAGCATCTGGAGGAACGCCGCCAGGTCGGGGGCCGTCGACGCAGCGCCGCCTGCTCCTATACCGAGTTCATGTATTTCAGGGGAATCGATCCCCCGATGCATGGGGTTGGGTTCGGTCGCAGGCATTCCCGGTGCGCGATAGACGCGGCGCTCTCGCAACTCCGGCGGCAGCACGAAATAGCTGTCGCGCATTCCGAGCGGTTCAAACAGCCTCGATCGAACGAACTGCCAAAACGGCACACCGCTCACGCGGCGGACGATGTCCCCCAGCAGATTATAACCAAAATTCGAATAGAGCATTGCGGTCCCGGGACGGCGCGCCAATGGCGCGCCGGCGGCGAGCCGGATGCGCTGATTGAGCATCGGATGCTGCCCGGGCGCGGCCGGCGGCAGCTCGGACGACCGCTGGGCCGCCGCCGCAATGAAATCTCCCAGCAGCAGATCGTCAAACCCGGAGGTGTGACACAGTAGGTCGGCGACGCGAGCTTCCGCAAGCCATTCTACATCGGACACATCGAGTTCGGGGACGTAGTCGATGAACGGACGGTTCAGCCCGATCAGGCCGTCGTCGACGAGGCACATCACGGCGGCCGCAGTGATCGGCTTCGAGCAGGAAGTGAGCGGAAAGAGGGAATCCGGCTTCAATGTCAGTGTTGGGTCTCCGTGACGAAGCACGCCAAAGGCTTCGTGCATCACGACCACGCCACGTCGGGCCACCAGCACGACCACGCTCGGAGTGTCGCCGCTCGTGACCCAGCCGCCTACGAGGTCGCGCAACCGCCCGATCCGGACGGGGTCCATCCCGACGTCCTCCGGTACGCCTTCCCGCAGCTCAGGACTTTTCATTTTCGTATCCCCTTC
>VBCY01000028.1:0-1917 GCA_005882995.1 Betaproteobacteria bacterium | reverse complement strand
GCCGTCCGGCGCGCCGTCCCGCTTCCAAGCGGAAAAACGATTCTCCGCCAAGCCTTTGCCGGTTAGTCACGGACGACCAAGGATCGCCGCAAGACGGCGCGTCTTCAGTCACGAAGGTCCGCGCAGGTTTTCGCTTAGTCGATGATCGCGGCATTAACGGCATTCTGGAACAGATCCGAATTCATCACCCCAATGTCCCGGTTCAGCCGAGGCGATACGCTAAGGTAGACACCGACTACTTCGTGTTCAGGGTCCGCCCAAACGAAGGCGCCGCCGTAGCCCGCGTGCCCAAAGGCGGACGGCGAGTTGAGGGTGCCATTCGCTGCAAAACGATCGCCCCGCTCGAAGACAAACAAGCCGTAGCCATAGGCTCCGCCGTGGAACTCAATCTCCAGTCGTTTGCCGTCCCTGAACAGAGGCATGATCCGCGGAATTGAATCATCGACATGATGACGGGTCATGGCGGCGACACCGGCCCGACTGAGAATCTGCCGGCCGCCATACGAACCTCGATTGAGCAGCATCTGGACGAACGCCGCCAGGTCTCGCGCCGTCGACGCGACGCCACCTGATGCAAAGCCAAGTTCGTTGTATTCAGGGGAATCGATTCCGCGATGAATGGGCGTGGGTTCGGTCGCGGGCATTCCCGAGCCACGATAGACGCGGCGCTCCAGCGACTCCGGCGGTAGCACGAAATAGCTGTCACGCATGCCCAACGGTTTAAAAATCCTCGATTTAATGAACTGCGCGTGCGGCTGACCGCTCACGCTGCGAATGATATCCCCCAGCAAGAGATAGGCGAAATTCGAATAGATCATCGCGGTGCCGGGGCGGCGCGCCAATGGAGCGCCGGCGGATAGTCGTATGCGCCGGTCGATCACCGGATGCCGCCCGGGTGCGGGCGGCGGCAGCTCGGACGATCGAGAAGCGGCTGCTGCGATGAAATTTCCCAGTTCCAGATCGTCAATCCCGGAGGTATGGCACAGAAGGTCGGCGACGCGGACTTCCTCAAGCCATTGCACTCCGGGCACGTCCAGCTCGGGGATGTAGTCGATGAAAGGTCGGTTCAGCCCGATCAGGCCGTCTTCGACGAGACACATCACGGCGACCGCTGTGATCGACTTCGAGCAGGACGAGATTGGAAATATGGAATCTGGCTTTAACGTCGGTGTTGGGTCGCCATAACGACGCACACCAAAGGCGTCATGCAGCACGATCACGCCGCGTCGGGCTACCAGCACCGCCACGCTCGGAGTGTCGCCGCTCTCGACCCAGCTGCCGACAAGCTCGTGCAACCGGCGTATCCGGACCGGATCCATTCCGACGTCCTCGGGTTTTCCCTGCCGCAACTCAGGACTTTTCATTTTCATATCCCTTCACTCGAGCAGGCTGGCCGCGACGCGCTGCGACAGGAAACGACTGCGCACGGATGTGTCGCGCAAAGTGCTCGCAACCGCCGTCAGCAATTCGACGGCCGTCCGGCGCGCCGCCGCCGCATGCTCGTCACCGAGTTCGTCCAACGCGGCCACCCGTGAGGCCTGCAGCCGCCAGGCGAGCGACCGCCAGTCAAGCGGCACGATACAAGAATGAGCAGTGTCGACGGCGCTGCAGACGTCGTGAAATCGGTCGAGGGCGAGCAGCGCCTGGATTCTCAGCTCTTCGAAAATCCAGTAGGCGCGAGTTTTACCCTCTTGTTCGAACTGCGGCAGCCGGCGCTCACATTCGGCGAGCGCCGCCGCGGCATTGCCGGTGCGGAGTTGTGCGGTGACAAGAGAATCGTCGGCGAGGTGCCCCCCGGCGGCCTCGACACTCGCGCACAAGTCAGCTTCGCCGGTGCCGGCGGGCGCGCTGGCCACGATCGCCGAGGCCAGCAGGCCATCGGCCCAGGGGATCATCCAGGTGCGCTGCAATTTCCTG
>VBCY01000217.1 GCA_005882995.1 Betaproteobacteria bacterium | reverse complement strand
AGCTCGCCGGCGTTGCAGGAGCGGCGGTCGGAGCGGCTGCGATTTTTCTACCGTCGTTCATTCTGATGCTTTCGATTCTTCCGGCGTTTGAACGCGTGAGGAAGCTGCTTTGGGCGAAAGCAGCGATGAAAGGGATCGGGCCGGCTGTGCTCGGTGTTATCGGGGTATCGCTCGTCCAGATAGCACCGCACGCCTTGCCCGACCTATTTGCAATCGTTATCCTCATCGGGACGGTAACAGCACTGCTGGCCTGGCGAGTCAGCGCCATCAAGCTCATGATCGCAGGTGCGATGGCGGGCGTGCTGAAGAGTCGGCTGCTTTCGCTCCTCAGTGTGAGGGAAGCGCTTTAGGCTGCTCGCGGGGGATCGCTATCGCTCGCGTCTTTGAAACGCACGGGGCAGCATTCGGTAACAGAAGCTGTGGCTCGGAGATGACAACCCAAGTCCAGTCGACGCGCTGTCGGTTCCCCAAAGTCAATCGCCGCTAAGAGCATATGCACCAAGGAGTGATCTACGCGCTCCTGGCCGCCGCCCTGTTTGGTGCCAGCACGCCATTCGCTAAAGCGCTCCTTGGAGATGTTCATCCCATCGTCCTGGCCGGATTGCTTTACGCAGGATCGGGCGCGGGTTTGGCGATCGTAGAGGTGCTGCGCTTCTTCTTCGTTCAAAGGACGAAGCCCATCGCCTGGCCTTCGCGCGGAGATTGGGGTTGGCTCGCTGCTGCAATCCTTTCGGGAGGCATCGTCGGTCCCATCCTGCTGATGTTTGGTTTAGCAAATACGGCAGCCTCCACGACCTCGCTGCTGCTTAACCTAGAGTCAGCGTTTACAGCTTTAATTGCATGGTTTTTGTTTCGCGAGAACTTTGACCGTCGCATTGCGATCGGCATGGCGGCGATTCTCGCCGGCGGCGTCGTGCTTTCGGGGCGCGTTGCTCGTTGCCGCAGCCTGCCTCTGCTGGGCGATCGATAACAATCTGACGCGCAAAGTCTCGGCCAGCGATGCAATTCTGATTGCAGGGCTGAAGGGACTCGTCGCGGGTGTGATCAACCTCTCCGTCGCTTTGGGCCTCGGCCATGCACTGCCGAGCCTCGGCTCGATTGCTCAGGCTGCGGCGGTCGGGTTCTTTGGTTACGGGCTGAGCCTGGTGTTGTTCGTCCTCGCGCTAAGGCACTTAGGAACAGCGAGGACCGGCGCTTATTTTGCGATCGCACCATTCTTCGGCGGATTCCTGGCGGTGCTTTTCTTCGGCGACGCCGTCACGGTGCAGTTGTGCATCGCCGGCGTACTTATGGCGATCGGTCTTTGGTTGCATCTGAGCGAACGCCACGAACATCAGCACGCACACGATGCAATCGACCACGCCCACGCTCATCGACATGACGTGCATCACCGGCACGTCCACGATTTTCAGTGGGACGGCATCGAGCCGCATACCCACCCGCACCGGCACGAAGCGACGGTCCATAAACACGTTCATTTCCCAGACGTGCATCATCGGCACCGTCACGGATCATCCTGACTCTTCGGACCGCTTGGTCGGACGCTTTCGACCCATGGCGCAAGCTACGAACCAGGGGGCCGTGCGCGTCAGAGTTCTAGTCGCAAATCAAGCCGGTAACGGCCATACCATTGACTGTTTTCTCTTCAGCAGCGTCATTGCCGAAGTTTTGGCGAAGTCGTCACCGATCGCGCCCCGACGTCCGAGCTCGGGCTGAGCACAGGCTCAATCGAGCCTTCCGGGCTTGCTTCGGCCAGTGCCAGGTATTACAATGTGACTACTTCGGGAGAATATCGATGCCCCTGGTTGCCACTAGCCTCAAGCTTCCCAAGACTCTGAAATCCCGCATTACGCGCCTCGCCAAGCGAGCAGGAGAGAGCCCACACGCGTTCATGTTGCGGTTGCTCGAGAACCAGGTCGAGGCTGCCGAGCGATTCGAACAGTTTGTCGCGGATGCACGGCAAGCCGATCAACGCATGCAGGAAAGCGGTCAAGGGTACGCCGCAGCCGAAGTGCACAGCTATCTGAAGGCCAAGATTGCGCGCCGTAAAGCAACAAGACCCAAGCCCGCGCAATGGCGCAAGTAATCTACTCTGGCGAGGCATTCACCGACTTTGAACGTATTATCGAGTTCCTGCTGGAGACCTATCCCGAGGCTGCGGCGCAGGCGCTTGATTGCATCAGAGGCGCAATCGGCATTCTCGAAGCGCATCCGTTTATCGGACGACGAATTGACGATCAGGTTCGCGAACTCGTCATCTCGCGGTCAGCAACTGGATATCTCGCTCTCTATCGTTTCGATCCCGCATTCGACGTTGTTCGAATCTTGCGAATACGGCATCAGCGCGAGGCAGGTTACCGAGAGTAATCGCGGCTGAGGTCCGCAATAATTCGATCACGGTTGGATTAACGAGTCCACGACGGGGTGTCCAACAATTCATCCGAGGTGTGCGATAGACTGGTGGCATGAGTTCCGTGCCATCAGCTGTCCTTCCCGAAAACCTGTGGGTTGCGAATTGATCGTTACGCTGCGATCGACGTCTGGAACAGATCGCGGATGCTGCCCTGGCGATCGGCATGAGCCTGATGCGCTATCTGTGCGGCGAGACGTGGATGCCGAACGAAGTCCAGCTCATGCACGAGCGGCCGCGGGACGTTGCGCCGTACCGACGTTTGCTTGGTGCGCGAGTGCGTTTCGGCGCGGTACGCACGGCGCTGCTTTTTGCCGCCCGCTGGCTCGACCATCGGATTGCGAGCGGCGATCCGACGATGCGCAGGATTCTCGAGAGCAGGATCACCGAGCTTGAAGCCGGCAATCGTGCCGAATTGCCGGCCCGGCTGCGCGGACTTGTTCGCGCCGTGCTGCTGTCGGGAGAATCGCCGAGCGAGGCCGTTGCCCGCCGCCTTTCGATCTCGCAGCGGACGCTCCATCGGCGGTTGCGCGCGCACGGCGTGAGCTTCGAGCAGCTGCTCGACCGCTTGCGCTTCGATCTCGCCCAGCAGCTGCTGCAACACTCGGCGGTGTCGATGACCGACATCGCCGTAGCGTTGAATTACGCCAATACCAGCGCGTTCACGCGCGCCTTCCATCGCTGGTCCGGATCGACCCCGAGCACATGGCGCCGCCAATGCGGTCCCGCGGTGCGGTGAATGGCGTGCATCTCAACAGTCGCGGCGGAATGATTGTGGCCCATCTCATCCAGGAATTCGTTGGTGATCAGTCGGAGAGAGTGAGTGATGCCATTGCGGAACAGCAAGGCCCGGATGGAGTCCGTCGTCGATGATCATCCTCCTCTTCAAGCTGCTCGCGACGCCGGCGCTCATCCTTATCGCGACCTTGGTAAGCCGCCGGTTCGGTCAGGCGACCGGAGGCTGGCTCGTCGGGTTGCCGCTGACATCGGGGCCCATCGCTGTGTTCCTCGCCATCGAACATGGCCCTCGGTTCTCGCAACTGGCCGCCGCGGGGTCGCTCGAGGGGACGGTGGGCCAAGCCTTCTTCGCTACGGCCTACGCCGGCCTCGCGCGGAGATGGAACTGGCCCATGTGCCTGCTCGGAGCGACCATCGCGTTCCTCGCCTCGGGGTTGTTTCTTGTTGAGCTGAAGCTGCCGATTTCGGCGCTGGTTGCGCTCGCATGCGGCTCGCTCGCGGTGGGGCAGCAGTTGATCCATGAGCGGGTAGCGCCAGCGGTGCGAGCCGAAGCTCCGCGATGGGACTTGCCGGTGCGCATGGCTGTCGCAGCAGCGCTTGTTCTGCTCGTCACCTCGGTGGCCGCGGCGATTGGGCCCGACTTAAGCGGGGTCGCGGCGACGTTTCCGCTATTCGCCATCGTCTTGGCCGTGTTCGCGCACCGCCATCAAGGGTCCCATGCAGCCCGAAGCGTCATGCGCGGGCTCCTGCTCGGACTTTTCGGCTTCGTCGGCTTCTTCGTCGCGGTCTCGCTGCTTGTGACCCGGATCGGTTTGGTGAGCGCCTTCGGCACAGCGCTCCTCGTGAATCTCGTGATCCACGGCGCCGCGTATCTGATCCTTCGCCGAAGGTTGCTGTGATTGCCGGCCCCGCGTGTTCGGGACTTAAGGTGAAGCGACAACAGTCGACGCCGCGCAACGGGCTCTCCGCCTGATACCCGACGTACTCGTAATCGAGCGTGTCGGTGAATCTCACCGATCTGCGTCGCGCGAGCGGATGGGTAGGCGGCACGACGAGCACGAGGTGATCCGCGTGATAGGGATACACATGCAGATCCAGCGCGGGCGTCGTCTGTGTGATGATTCCGAGATCGGCCGAGCCTTCGGCAACGGCGCGAACAATGGTCGAAGCGCCGTGCTCCTCGAGATCGACCTCGACTTCAGGATGCATCGCGGCGAATGCGTGCAGCTCGTCGGGCAGGAACTCGGTGATCGCCCAAGTATTCGCATGGA
>VBCY01000215.1 GCA_005882995.1 Betaproteobacteria bacterium | reverse complement strand
GCCGACACGGACGGAGGACGCGGCTGCCGAAGATGGCCCCGCAGCCGACTCGGGCAAAGGCTTGACCAATGGATGCGGCAGCGGGTCTGGCGGACGATCCATCGCGGCTAGAAGAATGCTCGGCGATGTGAGCCGGACGGCCTCGATCGCTTTGTCGCAATGCGGCGGGAAGATGGCCCAAGTCATTTGCGTTTCAGGACTGGGTTCGACCACGCCGGCGTCGATGAGTATCTCTAGGAGCGTCTCGGGCGCTTTAGGGATGCCCGGAAGCTGATCGGCTTCGATGAGCTTACGGACGTCGATGGCAGCGTTGGGCCAGACGATGTAGAGGCCGTCCTTGCCGTACCAGACGCGCGACTTTTCAGCATTTGGTATCCATAGGGCGTTCGATACGACCAGCCGGCGTAGAGCGTCAACGAGATAGCGCTCAAGATGAGAACCAAGCCGAGGCGTGCCGTAGCGCTCAGCGCTCGATAGCAGATCACGGTAGGATATTTTGCTCGCGATAGAGCGGCATGCCGCTGATTGAGGCCATCATGTGGGGAACCACGACCGAGTTCCCCTGCGCGAGGTAATGCAGTGTCTCCGAGGCGATGATCTGCGGCAGCGCAAATACGCCGAGCGATCGTGTCTCCTGGGCGTGCGGGATCCAGCGCAGATAGAAACGCGACGCACGCTGCTCATGCAACCATCGGTTCAAGGGGCACAAGTAGGCGGGCCACTCGTTGCCCTTCGCGTCGATGACGATCACATGGCTTAGGGTGCGATGAAGCTCGCTGCAGAGTCCAGCGATGAAGGTCGCATGCCGCCAACGCGGTTCGAGTTGGCGACGGTGACTGATCGTTGAGCGTCCAGAAAAGATCTGGCCGTCGGTAGCCTGCAACGCATAGAAAGCGATCTCCAAGCCCATGCGCAACAGGCCGCCGGGCAAGCTAAAGTGATTGTCGGGGGTGGCAGGAAGCAGATGCACGTATTCGGCGTAACGGCGAATCAGAGCGAAGAGATCCGTATCGAACGTGTTTCGGTTGGCGCCGTAGGACAGCTTGATGCGACGAATCAGATCGTCCTGAGCGGCAAGCACCTCGTCGATGGATCGCACCGAAATGCCCGGATCGACGGGCGGGTACGCGAACATGCCGGTCGCATCAGCGGCGCTGCTCGTATGGTCGGCGCGCGCGGGTTCGGCACCCGGAGCGCTTGCAGGGCGTTGCCCGCTGAAGAAGTTCTTAATAGCGCGCATGATCGCAGGGCAAGGTAGTAGGCCATGCGATTCTCGGTGGCGCTAACTGCCGACGTCCAGCCGGAATGGCCGGCTTTTCTGGGGGCTTTCGGCATCAGCCCGGTTGTTTTTGGTTGGACCCCGTTGACACCGGACTGTGTGCGTGCGTAGAGTTCCAATCACGCAGCAGCTGGCCCTGCGAAGCTTTCGGCAAGCCTCAGACATCACCCCGCGCTTTGCGCGCACGCTCGACGGGACGCACTTGGTGTCCCGATATTGTCTAGTCCGACGAAGAATCCTTTGGAGGCGAGGAATCGTCTCAACGCGTCTCGCGTCAACAGGATTCTTTGGCGGTAGCTGGCATCCCGCCCAAGCGGCTCGCGCCGTCGCAGTTCCAAGCCAGCCCCTCTAGCGCCGGTCATTCCGGCATTTGAAACGACCCCGCGGGGACTTTGCGTCCCCGCCTCGGGGTGCGCATTGCTCCCGCTCTTCCATTTCGGGAGGCAATGATGTTGAACGCGAGTCCCTCCATCGGCCCGCTGCCTTCGGCTTTCAGTGAAGCAGTTCGGGTGCAAGCGGCAGGACGCTAGCCGATCCTGTTCGAGGATCTTAGTTCAGAAGCTAAGAGCACCGCTTTGCAGTACGTCTTCGACGATGAGGCGCCTGTGGAGTGGTCGGAAGAAGACGTGGTGTTGCTTCACTGGCGCTTGCTGCAGGAGCTTGGCGGTCTCGGTGATCCTGATACACCACTGGACGAAAAGCTCGACACGCTGCGTTGGGTCTTCACCGATCCGAAGTGCGAGCGCGAGCCTTTCTCGTTCGTCAACTGCCTGAGAGTCGTGTCTTTGAGCCCGCTGTCTCCGTTGCCTTTCGTGGGCCCGATCGACGCGGAATCAATCCGCGATTGGATCAGGTATCACGTCCGTAAGTGGCTCACCGCCACGATCGACCGCTACCCGTCCTGGGCCGCCGAAGCCGTCCTCGAGAACCCGTGCTGGATCGAAAGCCGACTGGCCAAGAACCCGCAGTGGATCAACGAGGAGATCAAGAAGCACACCGAGCAGGGCGATCTGTTCGCCTGAGCTCGATCGAGCAGATTCCGCTCGCTCAATTCTAAAGGA
>VBCY01000216.1 GCA_005882995.1 Betaproteobacteria bacterium | reverse complement strand
GACGCGCTGCGCGACGTCGCCAAGCAGGTGCAGCGCAACAAGGAGGCGTTCAAGCAAAGGCCCGAGCAGATGCCGGTCTTCGGCACGATCGCCAGCCGCTTCAACGACGACGGCGTGACCGCGCTGTACCAGGCGCTCAAGGCCCGGCTCGCGCAGGGGGGCCTGACGCTGACCGAAGGCCGCCTGCCGGCCGTCAGTACGCGGCACAGCACGCAGCAGACGCCGATTGTCCCCGCGGACCGTGTGCGTTATTTGGCCGACATCGCGGATGTCGTGCGCGGCTACAAGCGCCACGTTCAGGCGCAGGCCCGCCTCGCGCGCGAGATCCAGCAGCTCCGCGCGGCGCAGCGGATGCTGCAGGCCGAGACCGGCGAGAATGACGGGAGCGCTGCAGGCGACTCGCTGCGCCGCCTCGCGGACGAGCGGTCCGCACGACTCGACGTCCACGCACGAAAGCTGATCGACCAGTGGCCGGCGATGCAGAAGGCATACGCCGGCGACCAGTACGTCGTGAAGATTCGCGACAGGGAGATCCGTACCGCGCTGACCCATACCTCGCTCTCCGGCACGAAGATACGCAAGGTCGCGCTGCCGAAGTACGAGGACCATGGCGAGCTGCTGAAGTGGCTGATGCTGGAGAACGTCCCGGGCAGCTTCCCGTACACCGCTGGCACGTTCGCCTTCAAGCGCGAGGGCGAGGATCCGACGCGGATGTTCGCCGGCGAAGGCGATGCGTTTCGCACCAACCGGCGCTTCAAGCTGGTCAGCGAAGGGATGCCGGCGAAGCGGCTGTCGACAGCCTTCGACAGCGTCGCGCTGTACGGGAACGAGCCGGACCTGCGGCCCGACATCTACGGCAAGGTCGGCAACTCCGGCGTGTCGATCGCGACACTCGACGACATGAAGGTGCTGTACTCCAGCTTCGACCTGTGCAACCCGAGCACGTCGGTGTCGATGACGATCAACGGACCGGCGCCGACGATCCTCGCGATGTTCATGAACACCGCGATCGACCAGCAGCTCGAGAAGTTCAAGGCCGACAACGGCCGCGAGCCGACCGACACCGAGGCGGCGAAGATCCGCGAATGGGCGCTGGAGAACGTGCGCGGCACGGTGCAGGCCGACATCCTGAAGGAGGACCAGGGCCAGAACACGTGCATCTTTTCGACGGAGTTCTCGCTCAAGGTGATGGGCGACATCGCCGAGTACTTCGTCCACCACGACGTGCGCAATTTCTACTCGGTGTCGATCAGCGGCTATCACATTGCCGAGGCCGGCGCGAATCCGATCTCGCAGCTCGCATTCACGCTGTCGAACGGCTTCACGTTCGTCGAGGCGTACCTCGCGCGCGGCATGCACATCGACGACTTCGCGCCGAACCTGTCGTTCTTCTTCAGCAATGGGATGGATCCGGAGTACACGGTGCTCGGCCGCGTCGCGCGCCGCATCTGGGCGGTGGCTATGCGCGAGCGCTACGGCGCCAACGAGCGCAGCCAGAAGCTCAAGTACCACGTGCAGACCAGCGGCCGCTCGCTGCACGCGCAGGAGATCGACTTCAATGACATCCGCACGACGCTGCAGGCGCTGATCGCTATCTACGACAACTGCAACAGCCTGCACACGAACGCCTATGACGAAGCGATCACCACGCCCACCGAAGAGAGCGTGCGCCGCGCGATGGCGATCCAGCTGATCATCAACCGCGAATGGGGACTGGCGAAGAACGAGAACCCGAGCCAGGGCGCGTTCATCATCGACGAGCTGACCGAGCTCGTCGAGGAGGCCGTGCTGCAGCAGTTCGAAAAGATCGCCGAGCGCGGCGGCGTGCTCGGCGCCATGGAGACCGGCTACCAGCGCGGCCAGATCCAAGAAGAGTCGATGCACTATGAGATGCTGAAGCACACCGGCGAGTACCCGATCATCGGCGTGAACACGTTCCGCAATCCGCAGGGCAACCCCGTGCCGCAGACGATCGAGCTGGCGCGCTCGACCGAAGCGGAGAAGCAGAGCCAGCTCGCGCGGTTAGGCGACTTCCACACAAGGCACGCCGGCGAGTCGCCGGCCATGCTCGAGCGGCTGAAGCAGGCGGTCATCCACGGCAGGAACGTGTTCGAGGTGCTGATGGATGCGGTGCGCGTGTGCTCCCTGGGGCAGATCACGAATGCGCTGTTCGAGGTCGGCGGGCAGTACCGCCGCAGCATGCGAGCCTGGAACCGTGCAAACTTGAAGGAAAAGACACCATGAGCGAATACATTGCCCCACTGACCGACGTGCGGTTCGTGCTCGAGGAGCTGGCGCCGCTGAGCCGGATCGAGGCCCTGCCGGGCTGCGAGGACTTCAACCTCGAGCTGGCGAGCGCCATACTCGACGAGGCGGCGAAGTTCGCCTCCGGCGTGCTCTCACCCCTCAACGCCAGCGGCGACCGCGAGGGCGCGCGCTGGTCCGAAGGCAACGTGCTGACTGCGGCGGGTTGGCGGGACGCCTATCGCCAGTTCGCCGACGGCGGCTGGAACGCGCTGTCGTGCCCGCCCGAGCACGGCGGCCAGGGACTGCCGCGGCTGGTCTCGGCGCTGGTCGAGGAGATGTGGAACGGCGCCAACGTCTCGTTCGCGCTGTGCCCGATGCTCACCCGAGGCGCGATCGAGGCGCTGGAGCTCCGGGGGTCCGAGGCGCAGAAGGACATGTACCTGCCGAAGCTCATCAGCGGCGAGTGGACCGGCACGATGAACCTGACCGAGCCGCAGGCCGGCTCCGATCTGTCCGCCGTGCGCACGCGCGCCATCCCGCAGCCCGACGGCAGCTATCGTCTCCAGGGCCAGAAGATCTTCATCACTTATGGCGACCACGACCTCACCGACAACATCATTCACCTCGTGCTCGCGCGCAAGCCCGACGCACCGGAGGGCGTGAAGGGCATCTCGCTGTTCGTCGTGCCGAAGCATCTCGTCGGTGCCGCCGGAGAACCGGGGGCACGCAACGACGTGCATTGCGCGTCGCTCGAGCACAAACTCGGCATTCATGCGAGCCCGACTGCGGTGCTGGCGTTCGGCGACAAGGAAGGCGCCGTCGGTTGGCTGGTCGGCGAGGAGAACCGGGGCCTGGAAACGATGTTCATCATGATGAATGCGGCGCGCTTCTCGGTCGGACTTGAAGGCGTGGGACTCGCAGAGCGGGCGACGCAGCGGGCGGTGGCCTACGCGAAGGAGCGCATACAGGGCGTCGAAGCGGGCGCCAAAGGGCGCGAGAAGGTGACGATCGTGCGCCATCCCGACGTGCGCCGGATGCTGATGCTGATGAAGTCGCGCACCGAAGCGCTGCGAGCGGTGGCCTGCATCGTTGCGATGGCGATGGACATCGCGCAGCGGCATCCCGAGCCCGCGGTGCGCAGCGAGCATCAAGCCTTCGCCGACCTGATGATTCCGGTGGTCAAGGGCTGGAGCACCGAGAGCGCCGTCGAGATCGCATCGCTCGGCGTGCAGGTGCACGGCGGCATGGGTTACGTCGAGGAGACCGGCGCCGCGCAGCACCTGCGCGATGCGCGGATCACGCCGATCTACGAGGGGACCACCGGCATCCAGGCGGCCGATTTGATCGGGCGCAAGATCGCGCGCGATGGCGGCATCGCGATCGCTGCTGTCGTGGCGCGGATGCGCGATGCGCAAAGAGAGTTGGCGCAAACCGACGCCGAACTGCTCGTCGGTATCGGCACGAGGCTCGGCGACGGCGTCGACGCGCTCGAGCGGGCGGCGCAGTTCATCGTAGGCGCCCGGGAAGGCCAATCGCTGCGCGCCGCAACAGTCGGCTCCGTGCCGTTTCTCGAGATGTTCGGCATCGTCGCCGGCGGCTGGCAGCTGGGGCTGGCTGCGCTCGCCGCGCAGCGGCGGTTGGCGCAAAGCAGCGGCAACGCCGCTTTCTATTCAGCCAAGATCCAGACCGCTCGCTTCTATGCCGACCACATGCTGAGCCGTGCCGCGGGGCTCGCGCATGCCGTCGTGAACGGCTGGGGCGGCGCGTTGGAGATCGATGACGATCAGTTGTAACGGCCATCACGGTGGCTGCGCCGCACGTAGTCGCTCTTCGTAGGGTTCGAACTTTGTATTACGCACGGGCAAGAGAGCATGACTAGATCCAGTCGCGCTCTGCGGCACCGGCACTTTGGTGTTGCTTGTGATGGCTCCGGTCGCCGGATCGAGCGACGCGCCGGTCGCGAACGTCGAGTCATGCGGGTCTCCGAGACGAATAGGAATTCCAACGGAAGCTCTGGATCTCGCTGACGATCACGTCGTTCGGCGCCCAGATCACCAACCTCGCGTTGCCGTTGACGGCGGAGCTGCTGCTGCACGCCACACCGCTGCAGATGGGCATCCTGGTGGCGCTGGAGACGCTGCCGTTCGCGCTCGTGTCGCTTCATGCGGGCGTGTTGCTGGACCGCGTGCGCAAACTGCCCATCGTCATCGCCTCGGACCTCGCGCGCGGCGCGGCGCTGCTCGCCATACCGATTGCGGCATTCACCGGCTCGCTGTCGATCGAGATCCTGTACGCGGTCGGCTTTTTCTGCGGCATACAGAACGTGGTGGGCGGTGCCGCCTATCAGGTGCTGCTGACACAACTCGCCGGTCGCAAGCGATTGGTCGAGGCCAACGCGAAAATTGCGCTCGGCGAAACCTCGTCGGCGCTGGTCGGCCCCGGCGTCGCGGGCGGTCTCATTCAACTGTTGACCGCGCCGTTCGCCATCCTGCTCGATGCGTGCGCGTTCTTCTTTTCGGCGCTGTTGCTGCGCCGCCTGCATGCGCCCAACGACGTGCCGCACGATGGGCCGAAAGGCTCGGTCACCGCCGAGATCGTTGAAGGCTTGAAGCTCGTATGGGGCAACGCGACCTTATTCGCTTTGGCTTGGCTGTCGGCGTTGTGGCAGTTCCTGCATCACATGCAAATCGCGGTGCTGATCCTGTTCGCCACCCGCGATCTCGAATTGTCGGCGGGCGCGATCGGTGTCACCTATATGTTCGGCCGGCTCGGCTGCATGATCGCCGCCGGCTTCGCGGAACGCTTGTCGGCGCGCTTCGGCGTGGGTCCGACCATCGTGCACGGCCTGATCCTGACAGCGCTCGCCTGGCAGGCATTCGGACTTATCAGTGGCCCGGTGTGGATCGCTACGCTGATGCTCGGGCTTGCCATGTTCATGTTCGATTTCGGCGGCGTGTTGTACGGCATCAACTACTTGTCGCTACGCCA
>VBCY01000214.1 GCA_005882995.1 Betaproteobacteria bacterium | reverse complement strand
GGCTGGCTAGGGCGAAGCGACGCACGGACTAGTGTCGGTCGGGTTGCTCTGACGTCGCATATACACGACAGCAAGTCCGATAGCGCCTCGTGAAGCGCTACAAAATTCTCGCGGTCCGACATCAGCGCGAGGACGATTAGCAATGAGGAGCTTTCACTTGGCAACCCCAAAGGGTGTACCCTAAGTTGCCAGCAAGGCGGCGATCCTTTTCGCCAACATCGCGCCGTCAGGGGAAACTGCGTGACACGAAACTTGCGCTCCGGAAGACGCCTCTCGCTACGTGGCATGACTAAGCCGAGACGCCATGGGCGAGTGCGGCTGCTATGCATTAGCGGCATCGCAATCGCCGACGAAGACATACCGCATCGGCTGGCTCGGCGACGGCACCGCTCCCGCTGCCGCCTCTCAAGGCAGCGGAGACTTTCAGCAGGGCCTGCGCGACGTTGGCTACGTCGAGGGGCGCAACGTGGCGATCGAGTATCGCTCGCCACCGGCAACGTCGACCGCCTTCCCCAACTCGCGACCGAGTTGGTGCGCGCGCCGGTCGATGTCATCGTAACTTCCGGGGAACCGGCGGCGATTGCCGCCAAGCAGGCGACGAAGACGATTCCCATCATCGTGACGCAGATCGGCGCGGACCCCGTCAAGGCCGGCCTGGTGACGAGCTTGGCGCGGCCCGGGGGGAACGTCACAGGACTGGCCACGCTGAACGAGGAGCTGTGGGCGAAACGTCTCGGGTTGCTCAAGGAAGTCGCGCCCAACGTTTCGCGGTTGGCGGTGCTTTGGAATCCGGCCAACCCAGGCAACGCAAGCTGCATCGAGGAGATAAAAGGCGCCGCCCAGACGTTGCAATTGCAGGTCGTTTCTGTGGAGGTGCGTGACGCCAAGGCGCTCGACCGCGCACTCGCCAGCATTACGAACGATTCCGCCAACGCGCTCGCGGCGTGCTGGGACAGTATGCTGCTCGAGCGGGCAGGGGCGATCGCCGAATTTGCATTGAAGCGTCGCCTGCCGACGCTGGCACCGTTGAAGGAATTCGTGGAAGAGGGATTCCTCCTGTCGCTGGGGGCGAGCCTGCCCGCGCACAAGCGACGCGCCGCCTATTACGTGGACAAGGTTCTGAAGGGCGCCAAGGCCGCCGATCTGCCGGTGGAGCGAGCCACGTTGTTCGAGCTGGTGGTCAACCTAAAAACAGCCAAGGCGCTCGGCTTCGCGCTTCCGCCGACACTCCTTGTGCTGGCGGACGACGTAATCCGATAGCGAGGACACTACGATGTCACGTCTATTCCAGGAGGAGAGAGCCGTGCAGCTAACGATGAAATTGCTGCTTGGGCTTGCGCTCTTGCTGTTGATCCCGTTCGCGGTCGCACAGAACAACGTGGGAGAACTGCTCGATGCGGGGGCAAAGAAAATTTCCGCCGAAGAGTTCAGGCAGGACGTGGTCCAACGCACGGTCGTTGGCGCTGTCCCAACGGGGAGGCCGGATGGAGCTGCTCTATGCAACCGGTGGGGTGATACAAGGCACGGTTAACGCGACACCTGGCAGCTTGCCAGGGGTCCCCTACATTGCGGCGATCGATGGTGTCTGGAACATCGACGACAGCGGAAGGATATGCGCGAGCATGGTGCTCGGAAGGACGTTGCTTCCGTTTCGCTGCCAGTACTGGTTCAAGTACAAGGATGACTACTTCATCGCCGATTCCGAAGATCGCAGTGCAAAAATCCTCCGCCGCAACGTGAAGCAATAGGTGTAGAGCCAAGTCGAACCACTCTTGGTCTCACGGATCGAGTAGCCCGGGCGGCCGCGCAGTCGGGGCCCGGTTCTCGAAGGCTCGACCCGGGCCACGACGAATCGGGTGTTGCATTGCAAGGCGTTCGCAAGAGTCCAGGCGACCGAACCCCGCTCCTCCCGCCCGCCTAACGAGATGACCTATCGTGGTTGCGAGTCTACCATTTTTTTGGCATGATCCATGGCATGAAAGCTACCATGGACGCTGGGGGACGGATCGTCGTCCCCAAGGCTCTCCGTCAAGCGCTCGGACTCAAGCCGGGGCAACCCCTCGAGATCCGCGCCGGCGACGGTCGTCTGGAGATCGAGATTGCCGCAACTCCGATGCACCTCAAGAAGCGGGGTAAAGGCATCGTGGCGGTTCCGGAAGCCGATCTGCCGGCGCTGACAGCTGACGTGGTTCGTGAAACACTGGAACGTATCCGGCGTTGAAGGCGGCCGACACGAGCCTCGTCGTCGCCGGATTCGCTTCATGGCACGAAAGTCACGAAGTTGCGCGACGAGCGCTCGACAGCGGCTTGCGCCTCATCGAGCACTGCGCGCTCGAGACCTACTCCGTGCTGACGCGCCTGCCCGCACCTCACCGAAGTACAGGTCTTGTCGTTCGGGAATTCCTTGAGTCGCGATTTTCGGAACCCTTTCTTAGGCTGAACGAGCGGGCCTACCGGCAATTCGTCCTTGGGCTGCCTGACCATGGGATCGCTGGCGGTTCGGCATACGACGCGCTGGTTGCTGCGACCGCAGCTTTCTGTGGCGCCGAACTTGTTAGCTGCGATCGACGCGCGATCCAGACTTACGAGCGGTACGGCGTCCGGGCGCAGCTTCTGTTCTAACCTCGGCGCTAGCTTCGAAGCCGCTGTTCGCGAAGGACGACTGGAAGCTCGTCGAGCCCAACGGCCGTCGAGCTGGTAACGCGCTTCGCCAGGATGCACGACGAACAGACGATCGAGTCGGAGGTCTGCGACGGCAACGCGCATCGACTTCGTCAGTCGCGGCGCGTCCTCGTGTTTGAGCTCGAAGCCGAAGCGCTTGGCGCGACGCACGATCAGCAGATCGAGCTCGGCGCGTGGGATCAGCCGGCTCACGTCCTTGAAAATGTCATACTTATCGGCTGATTTTCATGGATCGCTCAGGGCACACACGGAGATGGGTTTCCGCCATACGGTCGAACGCGCCGCTAGGCGAGCGAATTCGCCAGCCGGACGAAGTCAGCGACGCCGAGCGTCTCGCCGCGCGCCCCGGGCGCGATGCCTGCGCGCTCCAGCTCCGCCTCACTCGCGAGCGCCTTGACCGCATTGCGCAGCGTCTTTCGCCGCTGTCCGAAGGCCGCCGAGACGATGCGTGCGAACAGCGCTTCGTCGATGATGGCCGGCCGCGCCTCGCGCAACGGCGTCAGGCGTGCGACGGCTGATTCGACTTTGGGCGACGGACGAAACGCACCCGGCGGCAGAACGAACAGCCGCTCCACCGAAAAGCGTGCCTGCAGCATGACCGACAAGCGACCGTATTGCGGTGTGGCCGGTGTCGCGACCATGCGTTGCACGACTTCCCTTTGCAGCATCACCGTCATGTCGCGCACGATGGATTCGTAATCGGCGAGATGGAACAGGATCGGCGAGCTAATGTTGTACGGAAGGTTGCCGATGATGCGCAGGTTGCCTCCGAGAGAAGCAAAATCGAAATCGAGTGCATCGGCGTTGTACAGCGCGAGCCGGTCACTATCGAATTCGGCGCTCAGACGCGCGGCGAGATCGCGATCGATCTCGATGACGGCGAGACGCTCGACTCGCTCGAGGAGCGGCCGCGTCAGCGCGCCGAGTCCCGGGCCGATTTCGACCAGATTGTCTCCGCGTTGTGGATCGACAGCGGAAACGATGCGGCCGATGTAGTGGGCATCAACAAGGAAATGCTGCCCGAAGCGTTTCCGTGCGACGTGCCGCTCGATGTTACCGGGCATCTGGCAAACAGCTGGCGCCGTTAGCAGCGTGTCCGTCATCCCCGCGAAAGCGGGAATCGAGTGTCTTTGATCGAACGACGCTGGGTCCCCGCTTGCGCTGGGACGACGTGTCACTCATGCCTCGCTGACTCCTGGATCGGTCATCGCGAGAGGGGCGTAGTGCGTCGCCAGCAGACGCGCCTCCGGGGTCGCGCTGCACATTGGATCCCGGCCTCCGCCGGGATGACAACCTCGTTAAAGGTGCCGCTCATGCTTTGCCATCGCGCGCTTCGCGCGTCCGCCCTCCAGCGCGCTACTCCGTCCAGTCGAGGATGATCTTCCCACTCTTCCCCGAGAGCAGCGTCGCGAACGCGGCTTCGAATTGCTCGGCCAGGAAGTGGTGAGTGATGACCGGCGAGAGATCGAGCCCGCTCTGCAGCATCGCCACCATCTTGTACCAGGTCTCGAACATCTCGCGGCCGTAGATGCCCTTGATCTCGAGCCCCTTGAAGATGACCTGGTTCCAGTCGATCGCCATGTGCGCCGGCGGGATGCCCAGGAGCGCCACCTTTCCGCCGTGATTCATGTGCTCCAGGAGATCGCCAAAGGCATGCGGCACGCCGGACATCTCCATCCCGATATCGAAGCCCTCGGTCATGCCCAACTCCGACATCACGCCACGGAGTTGATCGCGCTCGACGTTCACTGCACGCGTCGCGCCCATCCTTCGAGCGAGATCCAGGCGGTAGTCGTTGACATCGGTGACCACGACATAACGCGCGCCGACATGGCGCGCGATCGCGGCGGCCATCACCCCGATGGGTCCCGCCCCGGTGATGAGCACGTCTTCGCCGACCAGATTGAACGATAACGCGGTGTGCGTTGCATTGCCGAACGGGTCGAAGATCGCTGCCAGATCGTCCGAGATGTCGTCCGGTATCTTGAACGCATTGAACGCCGGAATCACCAGATATTCCGCGAAGGCGCCCTCGCGATTGACGCCGACGCCGACGGTATTTCGGCAGAGGTGTCGTCTTCCGGCGCGGCAGTTGCGGCAGTATCCGCAGGTAATGTGACCCTCTCCCGAGACGCGATCTCCGATGGCGAAGCCGCGTACCTCCTGCCCGATCTCGACGATTTCGCCGACGTACTCATGACCAATATGCATCGGCACGGGAATCGTTTTCTGTGCCCAATCGTCCCAGTTCCAGATGTGCAGGTCGGTCCCGCAAATCGCCGTCTTGCGAATGCGGATCATGACGTCGTTGTGGCCGACTTCCGGTTTCTTGACGCGCGTCAGAGCCAGACCGGGAGCGCGTTCGAGCTTGGCGAGTGCCTTCATCGAATTCCGCCTATTTGACCCTCACCGGCGCTGCCGCGCACCCCTCTCCCGCGGGAGAGGGGTTGGGGGGTGAGGGCCAGCTCATCCGCATTGCAACCGATATCACGCAGCAGCAAGCGCTCAATGAATCACCCCCATGGCCTTGCCTACCTTCTCGAAGGCGGCGACGGCTTGGTCGATCTGCTCTGACGTGTGCGCCGCACTCATCTGCGTGCGAATGCGAGCCTTGCCCTTGGGCACGACGGGATAGGAAAAGCCGATGACGTACACGCCTTCGGCGAGCAGCGAGTCGGCCATGCGTGTCGCAACTGCGGCATCGCCGAGCATGACCGGGATGATGGGATGCTGCCCCGGCACCAGCGCAAAGCCCAGCGCCGTCATCGCGCGGCGGAAACGCTCACCGTTTTCGCGTACGTGCCGGCGCAAGGTCTCGCCCTCAGTACCCCGCAAAAGCTCGAGCACCTTGAGAGAAGCAGCGGCAATGGAAGGGGCGAGCGTATTCGAGAACAGATACGGGCGCGAGCGCTGGCGCAGCAGGGCAATGATGTCGCTTCTTCCTGCAGTGTAGCCGCCGGAGGCGCCGCCAAGCGCCTTGCCCAACGTCCCGGTGAGAATGTCCACTCTGGCTTCGACCCCGCACGCTTCCGGAGTTCCTCGACCGCCCGGGCCGACAAAGCCCACCGCGTGCGAGTCATCGACCATCACCAGAGCCGTGTACCTGTTCGCCAGATCGCAGATCGTCTTCAGGTCCGCAACGATGCCGTCCATCGAAAACACCCCATCGGTGGCGATCAGCTTGAAGCGCGCTCCCGCGCTGTCCGCTTCGCGGAGCTTGGTCTCGAGATCCGCCATGTCGTTGTTGCGATAACGGTAGCGTTTGGCTTTGCACAGACGAATCCCGTCAACGATGCTGGCATGGTTGAGCTCGTCGCTGATGACTGCGTCCTGTTCTTCCAGCAGCGTTTCGAACAGGCCTCCGTTGGCGTCGAAGCAGCTCGAGTAGAGGATGGCGTCATCGGTATGGAGGAACGCCGCGACCGCACTTTCGAGTTCCTTGTGCACGTCCTGCGTGCCGCAGATGAAGCGAACCGAGGCCATCCCGAAGCCGTGTTCGTCGAGGCCGATTTTCGCCGCGTCGATGAGCCGCGGATCGTCGGCCAGGCCGAGATAGTTGTTGGCGCAGAAATTGAGCACTTCGCTTCCGTTCGCCAGACGGATGTGCGGTGACTGCGGACTCACGATTACGCGCTCGCTCTTGTAGAAACCGTCGGCGCGGATGCGATCGACGATACTGCGCGCGTGGGAGAGGTAGTCGTTATGCATGACGAGGACGGGCTACGTTAGGACGTCATCCCGGCGCAGGCCGGGATCCAATTTGGAAGCTTAACTTGGGCCCCGGCCTTCGCCGGGGCGACATTCTCCCATGATGCCGCCGATCGGCTGCATCCTCAATGAGCCGCGCTGCGACCGGTCAACTCGATCGCGAGCTCCATTGCCGCGAACATCGAACCGGGATCGGCGCTGCGCGCCAATGCGCCTTCCGCTGCAAGATCGAGCGCAGTGCCGTGGTCGACCGAAGTGCGCAGGATC
>VBCY01000212.1:2448-5966 GCA_005882995.1 Betaproteobacteria bacterium | reverse complement strand
AGGCAGCCGCTGGCGCCGCTGGAAATTGCCGCCGCGCTCTCACAGCGCTTCCGGCTCCTCGGGCCCCAAGGATTGACCGGAATCGCCATGGCAGCCATCGACATGGCGGTTTGGGACGCATTGTCGCGAGCCCACGGACTGCCTCTCGCCCGCTTACTCGGCGGCGGGTTGAAACCCATTCCTGCCTACGGTGCAACCGGCTACGATGGCGCTGCGGGATCCGCACGGGTTGCCGCGAGCTGGGCCGAGCGCAAGTTCAAGGGAGTCAAGGCGAAGATCGGCTATCCCGATGTGCGCGAGGACGTCAACGTCATACGGGCGATGCGCGACGCAGTCGGCGCCGGCGTATCGCTCATGGTCGATTACAACCAGTCGCTCACGCCGACCGAGGCGATCGAACGGGCGCGTGTTCTCGATCACGAGGGACTGACGTGGATCGAGGAGCCCACGCTTGCTGAGGACTACGCAGGCCACGCGCGCATCGCGCAGGAGGCACGCACCGCGATCCAGTGCGGCGAGAACTGGTGGGGACCCCATGAAATGCTCAAGGCGATCGAGGTGGGCGCCTCGGATTATGTGATGGCCGACGTCATGAAAATCGGCGGCGTCACTGGCTGGCTGCAGGCAGCGGCGTTCGCCGACGCCCGAGGCATCCTGATGTCCAACCATCTCTTCGTCGAAATCAGCGCGCAGCTGCTGTGCGCCACACCTACGGCGCATTGGCTTGAATACGCCGAATGGTTCAATCCGATTATCGAGCGACCATTGCGGATCGTCGATGGTTGCGCCGTGGCTCGCTTGCCGCCGCAGCTCCATGCGCTCTTTCTTGGTCAGTTTCATCACGCCCTCCATGGGCATGATGAAACTATCTATTTAAGCGTTACAGTCCACTAGTCGGGGAGATATACTATCGAGAATTACGCAACTAAAGTGACGTTTGACCCTCACCCGCGCTGTCGCGCACCTCTCTCCCGGCGGGAGAGGGGTTAGGGGTGAGGGCCAGCTCATCCGAATTGCAACCGATGTCACGCAGTCAGGAAACGCTCAATAGATAGCGCTCGCTTGATCCCCGTTCGTCGAACTCCCTCCACCATCGGCGACTTCCAGCATATGGCGGTCGAGCCCCAATACACACCGCAGCCGTTCCTCTCGAACTTGCCGCCAGAGCCGGGACAACGCCGCTTCGCGCTAGCGGTCACCCTTTTTTCCGCTCTCACCTTCATCGCGCTGGCTCCCTTCGCCAAGCTACCTCTTGCCGAGGTGTGGGGATTCATTCCCGCGTATCAGTCGGCAATCGTAGTCATCGACCTGACTACCGCACTCCTGCTGTTCGGCCAGTTCGCGATCCTGCGCTCGCGCGCACTACTCGCGCTGGCGAGCGGTTATCTCTTCACCGCTTTCATGGCCGTCGCGCACATGCTGACATTCCCCGGATTGTTCGCGCCGTCGGGTCTGCTGGGAGCGGGTTCCCAGACAACGGCATGGCTGTACATGTTCTGGCACGCGGCCTTGCCCCTTGCCGTGATCGCCTATGCTCGACTCGATGGCGGACTCGACGCAGAGCCGCAGCGGCTTGGGCGTCCCGCAATCGCCATCGCTGGCTGCGTGCTTGCAGCGCTGGTCCTGGCTTGTGCACTCACCTTGTTGGCGACCGCGGGCCACGATGGGATGCCAGCCATCATGAATGGCAACAGCTACACCCTCGGGATGATCAGCGCGGTGGCCAGCGTCTGGGTCCTGAACGTGGTTGCGCTCTTCGCGCTGTGGAGCCGAAGACCTCATTCGGCGCTGGATCTCTGGATGCTGGTCGTGCTCTGCGCCTGGTTTTTCGATATCGCCCTGTCCGCTGTGCTGAATGCGGGCCGCTTCGATCTCGGGTTCTATGCCGGCCGCATCTACGGGCTGCTCGCATCGAGTCTGATATTGCTGGTACTTCTGGTCGAGAACGGAAAGCTATACGCTCGACTCGCTGCTGCGCTGCAAGGGGAGCGCCGCGAACGCCAGCGCGCGCAGGACAAGACACTAGAGCTCAATGCTCTGAACGAATCGCTGGAACGCCGTGTCACGCTGCGCACCGCCGAGTTCGACGAGATCAATGTCGAGCTGCAGGCTGAAGTCGGTGAACGCGAGCGAGCAGAGAGCGACGCGGACGACGCGCGACAACGGCTCGCTGGAATCATCGAATCGGCGATGGATGCCATCATCACCGTGGATGATCAGCAGCGGATCGTTCTGTTCAACAGCGCTGCGGAAGTTCTGTTCGACTGTTCGCAGAACGAAGCTCTTGGCGCATCGCTGGACCGGTTCATTCCCGAACGCTTCCGCGCATCGCACGCTGAACACATTCTACGCTTTGGCCGCGCCGCCATTGCGACGCGGCGCATGGCGACGCAACGCGTTGTCACGGGGCTACGCCGCAGCGGCGAGGAGTTCCCGATCGAGGCTTCCATTTCCCAGCTTGCGCTCAACTCGAGCAAGTATTACACCGTCATCGTCCGCGACGTGACCGAGCGCATGCGCTCGGAGGAGGCGCTGAGGCGCTCCAAGCGCGAGCTCGACGAGATGGCTGCGGTGAGCGCAACGGCGCGCGAGCAGGAGAAGAGCCGCGTCGCCCGCGAGTTGCACGACGAGCTTGCGCAGGCGCTCACCGTGCTGCGGCTGGACGTCAATTGGCTAAGACAAAGGGGATTGGCTTCCGACGCCCCGTCCGCCGCAAAACTGCTCGCGATGGAGAAAATGCTCGAGCACACCGTGGCGGCCACGCGACGCATCGCTGCCGATTTGAGGCCCCTCATGCTTGACGATCTTGGCCTCGTCCCGGCTGCGGAGTGGCTGGTGGAGAACTTCAAGGAGCGGCATGGAATCGATTGCCGGATTGCCGTCAGTCCAGCGGACTTGAAGCTCGCGGACCCGCACGCGACGGCGGTGTTCCGCATCGTTCAGGAATCGCTCGCCAATGTCGCCCGCCATGCCGAAGCAGCCCACGTCGAAGTGAACATAGCCTGCAGCGACGCCGAGATCAATCTGCGAATTCGAGATGACGGCTGCGGCTTCGATCTTTCCCATCCGCGTAAGCCGAATTCTTTTGGCCTGGTCGGTCTGCGTGAGCGCGCGCGACTCGTCGATGGTGAAATCAACATCGATACGGCGCCGGGCCGAGGGACAAGCATCGAAGTACGGATTCCGTTTGGGGGACCTTCAGGTCGAGCCGCGTGAGTTCTCTCGTGCGTCGAGCAGCTTTCTCACTTTCGTCGCAAGGATGGAGTGAGAGAAAGGCTTCACGAGCAGTTCAACGCCAGGGTCAAGACGCCTGTGGCGGAAGACGGCGTTACGGGCGTAGCCGGTGGTGAAAAGCACTTTCATGGTCGGCCAGCGGCCGCGCACTTCTTCGGCGAGCTGGCGGCCATTGATGCCGTCAGGCAGACCCACATCGGTGAACAGCAGATCGATACCCGGTTCTTGCTCAAGCACGTCGAGTGCCGAACGTGCTTCCGGCGCGACCAGGACGCGGTAGCCAA
>VBCY01000212.1:1535-2120 GCA_005882995.1 Betaproteobacteria bacterium | reverse complement strand
CGTGACGTCCTTGTGAGTGGTGGCGTAGGCTTTGTCGAGAAAGCTGTTCGCCGTCTCGATCGTTATCTTTCCACCGTTCGGCATCGCGTCGCGTGCATTCACCGCTAGGTTCAGCAAGGCAGCCTCGAGTTGCGTGGCGTCTGCCGACACCGGCCACACGCCGCTGCCGAGAACCGTCTCCAACGCGACATTTTCTCCCAGCGCGCTGCGCAGAAGATTGGTGATGCCGGCAATAAGGTTGTTGGGGTCGATCGGCTTTGGATCGAGCGGCTGGCGGCGCGAAAAGGCGAGCAGTCGCTGTGTGAGGCTGGCGGCGCGATCAGCGTTTCGCCTGATCATTTCCAGAAGCTCGCCCGTCTCGGGATCGTCCTTTCCTGCGCGCCGATACAGCAGCTCGATGCAGTTCTTGATCACTCCGAGCAGATTGTTGAAGTCGTGAGCGATGCCTCCGCTCAACTGTCCGAGGGCTTCCATTTTTTGCGCTTGAGCAAGCTCGGCTCTCGCCTCGTCCAGAGCCGTCTGCTGCTGCCGCCGTTCGGTCACGTCGCGGGTAATCTTGGCGAATCCCACGAGCTGCCCCGATGC
>VBCY01000212.1:0-1248 GCA_005882995.1 Betaproteobacteria bacterium | reverse complement strand
CAGTTGGGAGCGCATGGCGTCGACGGCTCCTTTGAGCTCCTTGGTGCGCTGCGCGACCATGCTCTCGAGCTCAACATTGGCGCTCTGGATCTTCTGCTCTAGCTTTTGCCGCCGGAACAGATGGCGCAGGATCGCCGAGCCGAAAAAAGCGAGAACGAGCATGGCGAGAATCGCTGCAAGGACGTTGGCGGTGAAAGCCCAACGGATGAACTGCGTTCGCTGCGCTCGGGAGTCTTCTACTCGCTGCTCGAGAAGATCCCTGCGGGCGCGGACGAGCTCGCGAAGGCTGTCCATCGAGCGTTTCTCGGCGCTAGTGGCAAGCATCTGCACGGCTCGGTTCCGATCACCTGACCGGTAGAGCTCGAGAACTTGGCCAAGCTCCTCCAATTTGGCTCGAGCAAGCGCGGTGAACTGATCGGCTGATGCACGCTCATCAGGGCCGCGGTCTCGCGCAATGTCGTTCAGCACATTGTTCGCGCGAGCGGCCGCTGAGTTGTAAGGATCGAGATATTCCTGCCGGCCGAACAGGAGCAAGCCTCTCACTCCGGTCTCGGCGTCGATCAGGAGATCTCGCGCCTGGTCGAGCTGATCAAGTTGAGCCCGCGCGACCATGATCGCTTCCGCCGTTTCGGCGACAGATCTCATTACGTACTGAGAGATCACAGCCTCAACCACGACGACAACGAGCGCGCAAAGAAAAAGAACAGCGACGCTTCGTGGCAACGAGCGTAATCCCGCCTCGGCTAGCTTGACCATCCTGAGGGTCATCGTATGTTCGGGGGCGAGTGCTGCCTGCTGCAGACCTTGAGACGTGTTGTTCATTATGTTAATTTCACTATGTTAATGTTATCTGAGCTGCTACGGGGATCGTATGCAGAGTCCCCGACTTCCAGACGCGCACCGCGTCCAAGTGCTGCTCTGCCCCGAACGCCTCCAGTCATCACGGCAAACTCTGGACTACCCACGAGGTATGCAGGTTCCCGTCTTCGGATCGTGCGACACGCTGGTAAGTTCTACACACAACGTGGGCGCATTTGGACATCATGGCGGGGGGAACACATCGGCGAGGCCGGGGTCGGCCGGAAGGTGGTGAAGCCACGGGCATGCGAGCGCTGTATGCTTACATCCGCAATCGCTATGCGTGAACGCTGGCGCGCGTTCCGTATAGGATGAGTGCATGGATCGGGAGGTGAAGTGCTGATGGCAAAGGCGCTCGTCCGTTGAGCGGCGAAGTACCGGCGGGAACTG
>VBCY01000211.1 GCA_005882995.1 Betaproteobacteria bacterium | reverse complement strand
AGATGACGCTCGGCGCGGTAAGCGACGCAGAACTGGATGCTGAAATCGACGCCGAGCCCCACGAAGAGCACGGCAAATGCGACCGAAATCAGGTTGAACGCTCCGAACAGCCACAGGCCGAACGCGGCAGTGACGATCAATCCGGCAGTGAGGCTCAACATCACCGCAAGGATCAGACGCCAGGTGCGAAGCGCCGCCCATAGCAGCGCCAGCATGGCGGCGAGCATCAGCACTCCATTGAGCACTGCGCCATCGGCCAGCGTAGCGAACTCCTCGTCAGCAAGCGGCACCGAACCCGTGAGCCGCACCCGGATTCGCGGATCAGCGTCGAGATGCAGTTGCTGCGCGACGGCCCTGATCGTGTCGCTCGCTGCTTTTCCAGGTTGCACGGCCCCGTAGTCGAGCACGGGTTGAACCAGTATGAAACGCCGCAGCTCTCGCGGATTCGGGTTTTGGCCGCTGATCAACGTGTGCCATGGGCCCCGTAGTCGAGCACGGGTTGAACCAGTATGAAACGCCGCAGCTCTCGCGGATTCGGGTTTTGGCCGCTGATCAACGTGTGCCATGAGAAAGAAGAGCGTTCTCCGCTGAGACTTCTGTCCAGTGCCTCGGCGAGTCTTTGCAGCGCCTGCACCAGTTGACCGAGTTGGCCCGGATCGGTGCGTGCCCCTTCGCTGGCACGGGACAACGCCTCCATCAATCCCCGAACGCTGGGATCGGCGGCGAGCGTACCCAGCAGCGGCTGGGCGGCGATCAATGATTCTGTCGTCCGCTCAACTTCTTCGAGAGGTTGTAACAGCAGCCCTTCATGATCGAAAAACGGCCCGCCGTCGGGCCGCCACACCGCACGCAAAACGGCCCGCTTAGTTGACAGGGCTGCCGTCAAGGCTCCAGTGCTCTGTTCGGACAGTTCGGGAGTCGCCGCGTCGACCACGATCACGATCAGGTCCGAACGCTGAGGGAAAGCTCGCTCCAGGGCTCTTTCATGCTGCCGCCACGGAACGTCTTCGGCGATGAGATGCGCAGTGTCACTGTCGATCGCGATGTGTTTCACAACATAAGCGAACGCGCCTGCCGAGATGAGCACCGCCGCGCCGACGACCATCCAGCAACGGCCGGCGCAGGCGGCCACGATTGCCTCGACTACGGAGAACCTTTTCAACGTCGTCCGCGGTGCACGCAGCGGCGTTCGCGTTCTGCTCATGCTTCGCTGAGAGCGCGCGCACTTGCAATTTCGGGAACGATCAGCGCGAAGCACATGACGAACACCTTGAACAGGATGGAAAGGCCGTAATCAGCGTGCGGTAGTCTGTCGCCGTTGCATCTTGTCCTGCGCGAGGTAAAGGTGGATGATTGGAGGCGAACAATCGCCGCTCCTGACTTGAGGTGCTTAGGGTGCGGCCCCTGACGACGTATCTCATGGCAATCCCATTCCTGCAGAAAGTACGGATCGGAGCCTACATTGCGCGCCAGCAATGGGCGCGCCGCCGCCGCTATCCCCTGGTGCTGATGCTGGAGCCGCTGTTTCGCTGCAACCTGGCCTGTGCGGGGTGCGGCAAAATCGATTATCCCGGTGAAATCCTCGATCAGCGTCTGTCGATTGAAGAATGCTTGGCCGCAGTCGACGAATGCGGCGCCCCGGTGGTATCGATCGCCGGCGGCGAACCGCTTTTGCACAAGGACATCGGATCCATTGTCGACGGTATCGTAGCCCGCCGCAAATTCGTCTATCTGTGCACCAACGCGCTGCTGATGCACAAAAGGCTCGCACTGTTCCGGCCGAGTCCCTATTTCGTCTGGTCGGTACACCTGGACGGAGACCGGGAAATGCACGATCACTCGGTTTGCGAAGACGGTGTCTACGATCGCGCCGTGGCCGCGATCGGCTCTGCAAAGGCGCGTGGCTTCCGGGTCAACATCAACTGCACGCTTTTCAATGATGCCGACCCGGAGCGGGTCGCTCGCTTTTTTGATGCGGTGAAGGCGCTGGACATCGATGGCATCACCGTTTCACCGGGCTACGCGTACGAGCGTGCGCCCGACCAGGCGCACTTTCTCACTCGCGCACGGACCAACCAACTCTTTCGCGACATCTTTCGGCGCGGCAGCGGAGGTCGCGCATGGTCGTTCAGCCAGTCGGGCCTTTTTCTTGACTTTCTCGCCGGCAACAGGGATTACCGCTGCACGCCTTGGGGCAACCCTACGAGGAACGTGTTCGGATGGCAGCGCCCGTGCTATCTATTGGGCGAAGGTTACGCCGGAACCTTTCGCGAGCTGATGGAAGACACAGACTGGGACGCATACGGCACCGGCAATTACGAGAAGTGCGCCAATTGCATGGTGCATAGCGGTTACGAAGCCACGGCTGTGCAGGACGCCGTGCGCCATCCGTTGAGGGCACTCGCTGTCAGCTTGCGCGGCGTACGCACCCAGGGTCCGATGGCGCCGGAAATTCCACTGACGCAGCAACGGCCGGCGCAATATGTTTTTTCACGACACGTCGAGCAAAAGCTCGGTGAAATCCGGATACGCGAGTCCCGGACCAAGGAGCCGACGTCCGCGTAGGAGCGCACGAAACGCCGTACGCGCATCGATCGCCGTTCGTAGCAGTAACGGGAGCTGCCCCGGAGCGCGCGCCAACGACCTGAGCACCGCGGCGCCGTTGATCGTCCCATCGGGTGCAACCCCGACGCAGGCGACAGAAGGAAGGCTTCGTCGCGCTCCATCCAGGACGACTCTGAATGCGGCGAAGGGCAGCTTATGCGTCGCCGCGATTGCGGCTGCAATATGTGATTCCGTATCGACCGCTGCTGCGCCGGTGGCATGATGCAGTTGCAGCTTGGCATCCCGATCGATGACAAGGGCGTCGGCGCCCGCCAGCTCGACAACGCTCGCGGCGGAAAGGCGCTCGGCCAGCGCGCCACTCCATGCGCGATCGCATGGCCAGCGCTCATTCGGAGTAACAATCGCTTTGGCGACCAGCCAGTCTCCGCTGATGAGATGCTCGACCAGTCCGCCGGCGACGCCGAAACTGATGACCGCCTTGGCACCGAGCGCAATCTCATGCTCGAGTGCCCCTGCGAGCCGTCCGGGTTGAGCGCCCGCTGCGATCGCGCGGACGCCTCGACCCGCCGCAATGCGGGCTTCCTTCAAGAGGCCCGTGACAGCGACGACAACGGGCTCGCGTTCCACGCCGACGCTCAAATGCCGAAACGCGGTTCAGGGCCGCGCAACTGAATCAGGCGATGGTAGCGGGCGAGCGCCCATAGGGGAAAGAACTTGGGGTAGCCGTGATAGCGCAGATAAAACACCCGAGGAAAGCCTGTCGCCGTGAACTGTGGCTCGGTCCAGAAGCCGTCGCGTCCTTGACGTCGAATGAGATAGTCGACGCCGCGCGCTACCGCCGCGCTGCGCACATCGCCCGCCGCCATGAGGCCCAGAAGTGCCCACGCGGTCTGGGAAGCAGTGCTCGTAGAGCGCCGAGGTGAGCGATAGTCGAGCGAATAGCTATCACCGGTTTCACCCCAGCCGCCGTCGTCGTTCTGACAGGAATTGAGCCAGGCGACCGCTTTGTCAACTTCCGCTGCCGCGGGATTCACACCGGCAGCGTGGAATGCACACAGTGCCGACCATGTCCCATAGAGGTAGTTCATCCCCCAGCGGCCGTAGAAGCTGCCGTCGCCTTCCTGACTTCGCCGCAGGAACTCCAGTGCTCTCGCGAGCGCCGGAGCGTCCTCGGCTCGACCGAGCTGAGCGATCATGCCCGCGCAACGTGCGCTGACGTCGGCTGTGGGAGGATCGAGCAGCGCGCCATGGTCGGCGAATGGAATGTGATTAAGATATTCACTCGTATTGTCGGCGTCGAATGCGCCCCATCCGCCGTTGACGCTCTGCAAGCCGAGCACCCAGTCGCGCCCACGTTCAATGCAACTGCCGAAATCAGGCTCGGCGCGGCCGTTGCCGCCGCGCGCAAATCGATCCATCGCCATGACCACCGCTGCCGTGTCGTCCAAATCCGGGTAATGCGGATTTGCATACTGAAACGCCCATCCTCCCGGACGCACATGCGGGCGCTGTTCCGCCCAATCTCCGGTGGTGTCGAGCACCTGCCGTTTAGATAGCCAGACCAGTCCGTCGCGCACTGCATTGCGCGCGCGATCGGTATCGGTTTCCAACAGCGAGAGGCAGGCGAGTACGGTATCCCAGACCGGTGATACGCAGGGCTGACAGTAGGCCCGGTTGTGGGATAAGACCAGCAGCTTGTCGATCGCCTTCCGCGCCGTCGCAAGGTCCGGATGATCACGCGGATAGCCCAGCGCGTGAAACATCATGACGGCGTTCGCCATTGCCGGAAAGATGGCGCCCAGGCCGTCCTCGCCGTTGAGACGCTCGCTGACGAAATCGACGGCGCGAGCGATCGCGTTCCGGCGCAGCGTGCCCGGTATCAACGGCTCAATCAGGCGCAGCACGGCGTCGAGCGCGGCGAAAAGCGCGAATCTCAATCGCGACTGATGCGCTGCGCGGACCCAACGCCGTGCGCGGGGGATTCCGTGGGCGAAGAGCTCGTCGATGTGGACGCCGCGAGGATTGCACGCTCGTGGCTTCAACGCCTGCAGCACCAGTAACGGCACCAGCACGGTCCGGCTCCAGTACGAGATCCTGGACAAATGAAACGGCGCCCATCGCCGCAGGAAGACGATCTCCACCGGAATCGTGGGCACGCTGCGCCAGGAGATCACTCCAAAGAGCGCCATAAGAATGCGCGTGAAAACGTTGGTCTCTCCCGCGCCGCCATGCGCGAGGATCGCCTCGCGAGCGCGTCGCATGTGCGCGGCGTCGGGTGAATCGCCAATGATCTTGAGTGCAAAGTAGGCCTTGACGGAGGCGCTCAGATTGAAGTCCCCGCCGTGGAAAAGCGGCCATCCGCCGTGGGTTCCCTGGAGCCCGCGCAAATAAGCCGCTATCTTCGTCTCGATGCTCGTATCGGATTCACCGAGGAAGTGCTGCAACAGGACGTATTCGGCGGAAATGGTGGCATCGGCTTCCAGCTCGAATACCCAGTGTCCGTCCTGGCGTTGTCGATGGAGCAGAGCCGTCATGGCTTTTTCGATGCAGCGCTCGAGACTCGACTGCAGAAGCTCGGCAGGAGGCAGACGCGCGGTTCGCCCGCGTCCCGGCATTAGCGGGCTCTTGCGTGAGGAGAGTCCGTCCATCATCGTCTCTCGTACCGCAGGCCGCCTGCAATGAGCCCATCCACCAGAAGCATCCACAACAACTTGGTGCGCCCGATTCCGATCGGACGGCGAGGCGGCGCCCAGCCGCGTGCGAGCAAACGCTCAAGGACATTCTGGTAGACGCTCGCCATCAGTCGCGGTGTGCGCGTGCCGGGCAAGCCCTGCCTCGCCATGATTCTTTGTGCGGCGGCGAAGTGCTCTCTTGTGTGATCTGCAAGGCTCGAGCATGCAATGCCCAGTGCGGGATGGGACAGAACGGCTTCCGGCTCCGTTTCTCCGATCGCGGCGGCCCGTAGTATTTCGCGCGGAAGATACAGCCGTCGCTTGCCGGCGTCCTCGTCGAGATCGCGAAGAATGTTGGTCACTTGCAGCGCCCGGCCCAAGTGAAAGGCGAGTGCGATGCCTTGCTCCTGCGGCATTCCGAAAACCCGAACCGAGAGTCGGCCCACCGCGCACGCTACGCGATCGCAGTAGAGATCGAGCATGGCGAATTCGGGAGCTCGAATATCGGCGGCTGCATCCATCTCCATGCCGTCGATGATGGACAGGAAATCTTCGCGCAGCAGCCCGAATGCACGGATGGGCGCACTGAGCGGCTCGGTACGGCGCGAGAGCCTCCCCTCAAACAAGGCGTTGATGTCGCTTCGCCACGATTCCAGCTGTTCCAGACGGTCGCGGGGAGTGCCCCGGCCATCCGCTACGTCGTCCACAGCGCGACAGAAACGATAGATTTCGAACATCGCCTTGCGCTGCACCGGCGGCAGGATGCGCATCGCAGCATAAAAAGAGCTGCGCGCAACCACAGCCTCCGCTTCGGCCGTAAGTGCACCCCTCGCGTCGACTCGGGTAATTTCGGTGACGGTGACTGGCAATTTCATGAGTACACGCGGCCCTTCCACTGACCGCCCCGTCCGCGCCAATGCTGCCACGCGGATTCGAAGGTGAACACAAGGTACGCGCCCGCCACCACCGGCAGCCACAGGCTCCGCCATGGCGAGAGACCGTAGAAGCGCAGGGTTGGTTGCAGCGCTGCGGCCATGAGGAGCCAGGCCGACGCGCCAAGCAGCCGCGTCATTCCGCTACCGAAGAGCGTCAGCAGGGGCGGTGCAAAATATGCAACGCCCATAGTTAATGCAGTCGCTGCAAGCAACCACGGCGAGTATCGCAATTGGGCGTACGCACAACGACGCACCATTCGAGCGACGTCTCCGATGTTCTCATACGGGCGAGCGCTTCGCACGCGATCGGTCAAGCCGAGCCAGATCGCCCCGCGGGGCTTGAGCAAGCGGGCCAGCGCGCAATCATCGATGAGTTCTCCACGGATCGCTTCGATGCCGCCTGCCGATTGCAGTGAGCGCATCTCTACCAGCATGCATCCACCTGCGGCCGCGGCGGTGCTGCGATCGGGTCGATTTACCCATGAGAACGGATAGAGCATCTGAAAAAAGAACACAAACGCCGGGACGAGGGCGCGCTCGGCTGGACTGATTGCACGGAGCCTCGCCATCAGCGACGTTAACACGAGCCCACTCCGAAGCGTGCGCCGCATGAGTTCCGTCAGCGTATCGTCAGCGAAGCGAATGTCGGCATCGGTCAGGAGCAAATACTCCGTGGGTTGAGCGAGCGACCTGGCATGCTCGATTCCATGATTGAGCGCCCAGAGCTTTCCAGTCCATCGCTCGGGTAACTTTGGCGCCGTGAGGATCGTCATCCGTTGCGACGCCCCCGCCGCTTCGACCGCATGGCGAGCGACGGCCGCTGTGTCGTCGCCGCTGTGATCGTCGACGACCACAATCGACATTGGGCCGCGGTAGTCTTGCCGAAGCAGCGTGGCGAGGCTCTCACCGATCACCAGCGCCTCATCGCGAGCGGCGATGACCACTGTTACGCTCGGCCAGTCGCAATCCTGCAGTGGCAGGGTTGCGGGTTCGGTATCGCGCTCGCGTGCGAGCCAGAAACCACCGCGCAGTCCGAGGAGGTAGATCCAGATGGCGCAGGAAAGCGCAGCGACGGCAAACAGCGTCATCGAACGTAACCCGCTTCGCGGAACCAGTCCAGCGCATCACGAATCCCCTCGCCATGGGGCCGGGCACGAAACCCAAGCTCCCGCTCGGCCTTGGCGCTGCAGAAGAACATCCGCTGCCGCGACATGCGCAATCCGTCCACGGTAAGCAAAGGCTCCCGACCCGTCGCTCGCGCGACGATTTGCGCGCCAACCGCAATGGGGTAGAGAGGTGCGCGAGGCAGCTTGAGACGAGGCGCTCGACGACCCGTCAAGACAGCAATCTCGGAGAGCATGTCGCGAAGCGCTACGTTGTCGCCGCCCAGGATGTAGCGCTCGCCGACTCGACCGCGTTCAAGAGCGGCGATATGCCCGGCGGCTACGTCGTCGACGTGTACGAAGTTGAGCCCGGTGTCGACAAAAGCCGGCATGCGGCCGGCAGCTGCCGCAATGATCATGCGTCCGGTTGGCGTTGGGCGAATATCACGAGGGCCCACCGGTGTGGACGGATTTACAATTACTGCAGGCAGTCGTTCCTTTGCCGCCATCGCTTCCACCCATCGTTCTGCGACCACCTTGCTGCGCTTGTAGGCGCCGATCGCTGCCTGTTGGGATAGAGGCAGTGACTCGTCCGCTGCTTGAGCATCGGAGCGCAGGCCTAGCGTTGCGACGCTGCTGGTGTAGACGATCCGCTCGACGCCAGCAGCGAGCGCTGCTTGCATCACAATCCGCGTGCCTTCGAAGTTGGTGCGCAGGATCGCATCGGGATCTGCTGCCCAAAGACGATAGTCGGCCGCTGCGTGCACCACGTAGCTAATTCCCGCCATCGCGCGCGCGACAGCCGCTGCGTCGCAGACGTCGCCCTCGGCGATCTCGATATCGAGGCCTGCCAGATTGCTGCGTCCACTCGTCGCCCGGACGAGTGCGCGCACCGGGTAGCCCGCGTCCAGAAGCGCGCGCACAACGGCGGATCCGACAAAACCCGTTCCCCCTGTCACCAGCACGCGCCGCGACTCGCTCATCAGTGCTGCGGGATGACCCAGCCGTCGATCACGGCCAGATGCACCGCGGTCCCCGGCGCGGGAACGTCTGTCGAGCTTAAGGAAAGGCTGAGCGTTGTGCCTTGAGGCGATGTCGCCTCGATCACCGTGCGCCCGCCCTGGTAGAGAACCCTGACGACGGTTGCACCGAACCCCGATCCGTCGGAGACGATGCGCAAGTCCTCCGGACGGATGCATATCTCCGCGGGACCCACCGCCTGCGCTGGAGCGGCACGAACGCGCCATGTCTTGCCGAACAATGCGGCCGTCGCGTGGCCGTTGCCAAAAGTCGCGGTGATCTCGCCTTGCACGACTGCGCCGCCGCCCGCAAAGCGGCTCACGACACTGTCACTGGGGGTCCGGTACAGCACTGCAGGCGGCGCCACTTGCCGCACGCGTCCTTCTTCCATCACCGCGACGCGATCCGCGACCGCGAACGCCTCCGCCTGATCATGCGTGACATAGATGAGCGTGGCGTGGGAAAGACTGCGAAAGCTTGCGATCTCAGCGAGCATGCGAGCGCGTAGATGCGCGTCGAGGTTTGCCAGCGGCTCGTCCAGCAAAACAACGCGCGCCCTCATCGTCAGGCACCGCGCGAGTGCCACGCGCTGGCGCTGACCGCCGGAGAGCTCTGCCGGCCTTCGCTCTCCCATTCCCTCCATGCCCACTGCGGCAAGTGCAACGCCTACTTCGCGTGCGACATCGCTGGGCTGCGCGTTGCGCACCCGCATCGGATAACTTATGTTCTCCGCGACCGTCATATGCGGCCATAACGCATAGGACTGGAACACCATACCGATGTGGCGATCCTCTGGCGCGATATCGATTCCCGGTCCGCTGACGACATTCGCTCCGAGGCGAATCGTTCCCTTGTCGGGTTTTTCGAACCCCGCGATCAAGCGCAGCAAAGTGCTCTTGCCGCAACCCGAGGGACCCAGCACGGCGAGAAACTCTCCCTCCGCGACAGCCAGCGAAACATCGTCGATTGCGGCGCTCGAACCGAAGCGCTTGGTGACGGAGTCGAGAGTTACGGCTGCCACGGCAACACTCCACGCGCCACTCGTGATGCCAATGCGTTTGCGACCATCATCATGGCAAGGGTGACGACCACCGCTACCACGGCGACCGCCGCCGCGGATACCGAATCGCCCGCCTGTTCCAGGCTGAAGAGAACGACTCCGACGGTTTCCGCGCCGGAAGACCATAGCAATGCCGAAACGGTCAATTCGTTAAAGGCGCTGAGGAAGACGAGCACGCCCCCCGCGAGGGCGGAAGGCGCTACCAGCGGAAGAATCACCGTCGCCAGACGGCGCGTGAACCTTGCGCCGCTCATCCGGGCTGCCTCGTCGAGGCTTGGATCGATCTGCTGGAGCGCATTGGTCACCGGCCGCAAGGCGAGCAGCAGAAATCGGGATAGATAGGCAACCAGAATGATCCAGATCGTGCTGTAAAGGCTGAAACCCAGCAGGGGCAAGGGGCGCAACAGGCACAGTATCATCGCGATCGCCAGCACCACTCCTGGCACAGCATAGGGGAGCTCCGCCGCAAATGTTACTGCGCGAAGCACGGCTGCGCGACGAACCACCAATGAGTAGCCGAGCGGCACCGAGAGAAAAACGAGCACCATTGCAGCAGTCGCGGAAAGCGAGGCGCTGTTGATGAATGCGCGTCGCGTGGCGGCATAGTCGAGAAGCACAAAGTGAAAATTCGCCAGCGTCACGGTGCCAGCGTCGAGCGGGACGCCGATCGCCGGCACCAGCGCGGTAGCGAGCAGCGCAAGGAACGGCAGGATCAGAGCAACGGCAAAGGCGCTCCAGCATGCGACCTCGACCGGGCGGCGCCAGCGACCCAGAGACCACTGCGGAGCGGCGGTCATCCACGTCGTTACTCGCACATCGCGACGGCGTGCGAGCCAGCCATTTATCGCGAGACTTCCCAGCGCGAATGCCGCCAGCAGCAGTGACAAGGCAGCGACCTCGGAGAGAACGCCATTCCCGAAGCCGGCAAGCCGCTGATAGATGAGCGTTACCAGCACGGTGAAGCCAGCCGGAATGCCGAGAAATGCCGGTACGCCGAAGTTGCCGATGCTTCCGATGAAAGCGAGCATCCCTCCGGCGGCAAACGCAGGCATCATCAAGGGCAATACGACAGTCGCGACGATGCGCCACGGCTTTGCTCCAGCCGACTGCGCCGATTCGACCAAATCGCGCGGCAGCGCGCGCAGGCCGGCGCGCACGGTAAGAAAGACGACTGGCGCATATTCGATGCCGAGCAGCAGAATGATGCCTTCCGGGCCGTACAAAGGATGCCGCGTCCCTGGAGGCGGCGCGATGCCAAGCGCACCGAGCAAGGTGCTGTTGGGCCCGAACAGGTCGATCCAGGCAAGCGCCGTCACTTGCGGAGCGATCATCAGCGGCAGCATGAAACAAAAGACCAGAAGCTTCTTGCTTCGTACGTTGGTCAGCGTGACCAACAAGGCGAATGCGCCGCCGAGCACCAACGCGAGGACCACTCCGCCGACGGACACGCCAAGCGTATTGCGAGCAGCACGCCACACTGCGGGATTGGTGATGACCCTCTCGAGTATTGCTGCGTCAAAGCTCCCTCCGGGCGCCACTGCTTCCTGAATGAGGCGTGCAATGGGGACGACCGCCAGCAAGGCAACGATGGCCAGAAGCGCACCGAACGCCACCCGCTCGCCACGCGAGGCAGGAATCCACAACATGATGAGGTGTCGTTGTTGTTTTTCAGCCGCCAAAGAGATCGGCGAACCGCTTCTTGTTGATTTCGTCCTGCCTGAGAAGTTCACCCATGTCGACCGACAGGATTTTCAGGGTTGCCGGGGCCGGGAATCCGGGCGGAGGAGGAACGTCTTTTCGCGCAGGGAAATAACCCTGCGCGGCCGCCAGTTGCTGGCCTTCGCTGGAAAGCACAAAGTCGACGAAGGCGCGCGCCGCCGCAGGGTTGCGCGAGTTGCGCATGATGGCGGTCGGTTCGGTGACGATGGAAACGCCGTCGCTTGGAAAGATGAAGTCGACAGGAGAGCCCTTGGACTTGGCGTTCAAGGCCATGAATTCGACGATGATGCCGTACATCTTCTGACCGCCCGCGACCGCGTTGAGCACCGCGCCGTTGCCACGCAAGGCTGAGGCTGAGTTCGCCGCAAGGCGCTCGTAATAGGCCGGCCCCAGCGAGGGGGCAGCACTCAATGCTCCCATGTGGATCGCTGCCGCGCCGGAATACAGAGGACTGGGCAGCACGACCTGGCCCCTGGCCTCCGGCCGGGTGAGGTCAGCCCACGCACGGGGCTTGAGCGTCGCGGATCGGTTCACGATGATCCCCGTTGTTATCAGCTTCGTGCCAAAGTAAGTTCCGTCCTTGTCGTAAGCATCGACAGGAAATTGCCGCAGATCCGGGTCATAGCGTTGGAGTTGACCGGCTGCCTTCAAGCGCTCCATCGAGAGCGCGTCCGCGATCAGAAGGATGTCGGCGCGCGCTTGCCCTGCGGCGATTTCGGCCATCAGTTTGTTCATCACTTCCGTTGTCCCCGAGCGGAAGATCTCGACCTCGACCTGAGGGTTGTGTTTGCGAAACCCGTCCACTGTCTGCTGTGCGTCCCGATCGGGCTGGGAGGTGTACAAAACCAGCTTGCCACTCGGCTGTGCGTGAACCGGGTCAGCCACCAAAGCGATCGCAACGCCCAATACCATCACTGCAAGAATGCACGCAATCTTCATTCTTTCACCTCCCCCGACCATCGACATTCACTGCCGTTCGCTGCCTCTGACCGGCTCAAACGACCACTTTAATTCATTCGGCGTCCGGCGTGGGCTCGACCGGCGGAGTGACCCTGACGCGCTTGAACCCTCTAGCGCCGGCGTTGTGCAGCGGGCAGAATGCGCGGTAACCCGGCAATCGCGACGTCAGGCAACAATGTCGGGCGCTTGTCGGAGAGCCGTGCAATACAGGTGCCGGCTACCGAGGCTGAGCTTAACCATTCGAATATGCGCACTGAATGCATGATGGTGGGATCGAGGGTGGTCCAATCGTACAGGAGAGCGCTCGCGGCTCCGATGCAGGCCGCCGCCTGGTGGAGCGCCGCCATCGGCACGCTAAGCGTTCTTCTGGGCACCCCATTGGTGGTTCTAGCGCAAAGCGTGGCACCACAAATCGAGGCCTGGTCATCCCCCACGCTCAAGAGGATCGAAGCGACTGGCATCGTCCGGCTCGGTTATCGCGAGAATTCGCCGCCGTTCGCATTCCTCGACGCGAAAGGCAAGCCCATCGGCTATTCGCTCGACCTCTGCGAAGTCGTGGTCGAGCAGATCGCGCGCGAGCTTGGCAAGGAAGTCAGCGTCGAATATCGGGCTGTGACGCCGGAAAACCGCTTCGAGCTCGTGGCGTCCGGCGCGATCGACCTCGAGTGCGGTTCGACGACCAATACCGCGGACCGGCGTAAGATCGTTGCCTTTTCGCCGACCATGTTCGTCACCGGCACCAAGCTGCTCGTTCGGCGCGGCAGTGGCATCCGATCGCTGCGTGACCTCGAGGGCAAAACCATCGTGCTCACCCGCGGGACCGTTCAAGAGGCCATGGTCCCGAAAATGACCGCGCGCCAGAACGTCGCGGTCAAATTCGTGTTCGCGGCCGATCATAACGAATCGTTCCGGGCGCTCTCTGAAGGCAAGGCGGATGCGTTTGCCAACGACGACGTGCAGCTCTACGGGATGCTCGCGGAAACGCGGTCGGCCAGCGACTTCCGGGTGGTTGGAGATTTTCTCAGCTACGCCGACTATGCGCTGTCGCTGCGCAAGGACGATCCGGAGTTCGCCGAGATTGTGGATAACGCCTTTCACCGCCTCGCCGGAAGCCGCGAGATCGTCGCGATCTACGAGCGCTGGTTCACCAGGCCGTTGCCTTCGGGAGCGCGCCTCAATCTGCCGATGAGCCCGCACCTCGAAGAGATCTTCCGAGTCCAGGGACTGCCGGGTGACTGATCGGGTTGAGCAACTGCGCTCGCGTGTCACCGCCGCGAACCTGGCGGACCGTTGGATAGAACAGGGAGAACGTCAATGAAGAGCACCACCCGCAGGCCACTCTACCGGTCGCTCTACTTCCAGGTCATCGTCGCGATCATCATCGGCGTGCTGCTGGGTCACTTCCTTCCCGAGACCGGGGTCGCGATGAAGCCGTTCGGCGACGCGTTCATCAAGCTCATCAAGATGATCATCGCGCCGATCATCTTCTGCACCGTCGTCGTCGGCATCGCCGGAATGGAGGACATGAAAAAGGTCGGCAAGACCGGCGGCTACGCGCTGCTGTACTTTGAAATCGTCAGTAGCATCGCGCTGCTCGTCGGGATCGGGATCGTCAACTTCGTGCAGCCGGGCGCCGGCATGAACGTCGACCCTGCCACCTTGGACACCAAGGGCGTCGCCGCCTATACCAAGCCGGGACAGATGCAGAGCACGACCGAATTCCTGCTCGCGATCATCCCGAACACGCTCGTCGATGCCTTCGCCAAGGGCGAGATCCTGCAGGTGCTGTTGATCGCCGTCCTGTTCGGATTCTGCCTGCACAAGTTCGGCGGCCGCGGCACGCTGGTGTTCGACATGATCGAGAAGACTTCGCACGTGCTATTTGCCATTGTCGGAGTCATCATGAAGGTCGCGCCGATCGGAGCGTTCGGGGCGATGGCTTTCACGATCGGCAAGTACGGCGCCGGCTCGCTTTTGTCGCTCGGCAAACTGATGGGTACGTTCTATCTTACGTGCCTCGTGTTCATTTTGTTCGTGTTGGGCGCCATCGCTCGCTACCACGGCTTCAGCATCCTCAAGTTCATCCGCTACATCAAGGAAGAGCTGCTCATCGTTTTGGGAACCTCATCATCGGAGTCCGTACTTCCGCGGATGATGGCGAAGATGGAAAACCTGGGCGTCCAGAAGTCGACCGTTGGCCTGGTTATTCCCACCGGATATTCGTTCAACCTCGATGGGACGTCGATCTATCTGACGATGGCCGCAATGTTCGTCGCGCAGGCGACTAACACGCCGATGACGCTCACCCAGCAGTTGACGCTGCTTGCCGTGCTGCTGCTGACGTCGAAGGGAGCAGCCGGTGTCACGGGTAGCGGCTTCATCGTGCTGGCCGCCACGCTTTCGGCCGTCGGCAATGTGCCGGTCGCGGGGCTCGCACTGATTCTAGGCATCGATCGCTTTATGTCAGAAGCGCGGGCGTTGACCAATCTCATCGGCAACGGTGTGGCCACCGTGGTAGTGGGCAAGTGGTGCAAGGAGCTCGACGTCCCGATGCAGAGGAGCCGGAGAAGGTCATCGGTGCGATCGACCAGCACATGCCAGTCAAGGCAGGGTGATGTCCGACGCGATGCAGGTTCATATACCCGATCCGATCTACACCGACTCCGACCGAGCGCGCGGCAATTTCTGGCTTGCCGTGAAGCTCTCGCTCGGCTTGGTCGCATTGATCTGGATAATCGATTTGTTGAACTGGGGCTTAGGGCTCGGAGTCGAGGATTTCGGAATCAAGCCGCGGGACCTGGGAGGTTTGCCGGGTATCCTGCTCGCGCCTCTCATGCACGGCAGCGTCGCGCATCTCATCGCCAATTCCGTGCCTTTGCTGGTACTCGGCACGGCAATGCTATACCTCTATCCGAACGCAGCGCTC
>VBCY01000213.1 GCA_005882995.1 Betaproteobacteria bacterium | reverse complement strand
ATCGCGGCGTTTGCCCCGGACAAAGGCGAATCCGTGGCGACGCTGATCAAGGATTCGCCGCCGGGAGCACCGGTACCGCCGATACTGCCTCCACAGGATGGGTTCCTCCTGCTCGGCAAGACGAAGTTCGCTGCGTCTTTCGCCGCCGACCTACCGAAGGACGAAGCTGACTTCATGGCCAACGCGCAGGTCCCGTGGGGCTTGGAAGCACTGAACAGCACGGTTTCCGAGGCAGCCTGGAGGAGCAAGCCTAGCTGGTACCTCGTTGCGACCGACGACAAGATGATCCCACCTGAGGCGCAGCGTGCGATGTCAAAGCGTGCTGTAGCGCGCACCTCCGAGGCCCGAGGCAGTCACGCGGTGTATGTTTCAAACCCCGAAGCAGTGGCGAACCTGATCAGGGCGGCTGCCCAGGTGTTGGACGCGGAGAAAGCGACCGCGTAGTAGAACGACAAGCCGCCGGGAACTCGGGCGAACCTAGTCCACGTCCCGGCGGCTCAGTACTTCAAATTCAGCGGTAGCTGTAGACAATCAAGCCGTTTGACCAGGCGTGATCGCTCGATGTAGAGCAGCCGCGCTGGTCGCAAATCCGCCAACATGATTCACGATCCTTGCCGATTTGTCGAAGCGACCTCGGCAAGAATATCTACATTGGACAATCCAACTCTCGGCAACGCACCTGCAGGCAATACTTCTTGTGACGACATCAACGGATCTGCTGCATCGCGCCGACCCAGTTCTCGACGTGGTACGCAGATCCGAGCTTGTCGTCTCGTACGGTGAACACATCGAGGGCCATCGTTTTGAAACTGCGGCCGGTAGGACGAGCACCGAAAAGTTCGGCGACCGGGGTTCCTGTCGCTTCCCCGCGCACGACGATGCGATCGCCGGAAGTCCAGATTTCCTTGATGTCCCAGCTCAGGTCGGGAATGCTCGCGCCGAGCTGCTTGAAGACGTCAGCGAGCTGATCGCGCGTGAGCCATTCTTCATTGGTCGAATAGGACTTGTAGTCGGTATGACAGGCTTGCGCGAGAAGAGCGGCGACGTCCTTCTTTTGGGGCTGATTCAGCGCATCGTAGAGCGGCTGGACGATTCTTTTCGCGGCCTCCACGGGCAACTGTAATTGCTCTGCTGCCGCGGCTGCGGCCGGGAAGCGGTCTCCAAACATCGGCAGCCCGCTTTTCGACTCCTCCTGCGTTGCTTCGTCTTGCAGCACATCCCAGTGCTCCGCAAGAACACCATTCACGACTCTTACGATATCCGCTGCGATCCAGGCGCGTGGCCTCCCGTTGCCGGTGAAGCGACCGTGAAGCACGACATATTCGCCGTCGGCGACGGCCACGGCGTTCTCGTACCGCAATTCGGCCGGAGCCGCTTTTACAAGATTGAAGAGTCCGTCTCTTCCCGGAGCGATGTGCGCGCTGTGTTGGATGTAGTTAGGTGACCAGAATCGGGCGGCAGCCTCGTAATCTCGTTTGTTGAAGAGCGTGTCGAAGGCGGTAAGCACGAGGGCCTTGTTCTCGGAGGAATTCGTCATCGTCAACGTCCTATGGGGCTTCGTCGATCAACCGCGGGGTGAGGCGGCGCGGAGCCGTAGCGTTCCAGGTTGCGCGGGCCTTTCCTTCGAGCAGCGTCCCCAGCAGCGCAAACGCTGCGAGCGCCTCCACGACGAAGCCGAAGTGCTGCGCCGTTGGCAGCAGCGCGCCTCCGTGCGAGACGAAGAAGCCAGCAACGATGGCAGGGATCGCCATCGCGAGGTAGGACACTACGAACACCACTGAGAGCACGCCGGCGCGCTCATGAGCTTTGGCGGTCGGCAGCACGGTGCGCATCGCGCCTTGGAAGCCTGCGCCGAAGCCCGAGCCGGCGACCGCGCTTGCGAGGAAGAAGCCGGCGGCCGATTGCACGCCAAGCGCGCCCATCGCTGCGGCCGTGCCAACGATGAGGGCGAAGGCGCCGTAGGCCATCACCGTGCGCGGGGCCCTTGAGCTGAGCGCGAGCACGCTGGCAGCGGCGCTACCGGCGAAGACAAACGCAGCGATGCCGCTCGCGAGCGAGGGATCGAGCCCGAACACCGAGCGTGTGAGCGCCGGGATGAGCGAGCCGTAGAAGCCAGCGAGCGACCAGGCGGCGACCAGCACGGGCGCGGCGATGAGCATTGGAGCGTGCGAGGCCGCGGGGAGGCCGAACTGGGGCTTGAGCGACGCAACCGCACCGGCGCGCCGGCTCACCGTCTCGGCCATGAAGCTGACGCCCAGCGCCTGCAGCAGGAACACGATCGCGAGCACGACGTAGACGAGCAGCGTCGGCGCCGGCAGGTAATGCACGAGCAGGCCTGCGAGTAGTCCGCCCGCGCCCGTTCCCAACGGCGGCGTGACGGCATTGGCGACTGGGCCGCGCGCCCTGTCGAGATCGAGCATGCCCGCACCCACCGCGCCGAGCGCGGCGCCGGTGGCCATGCCTTGCACCACGCGGGCCAGCATGAGCGCTCCGACGCCGTTCGCAGTGGCAAAGATGAACATCACGACCGCCTGCACGAGCGTGGCGACGATGAGCACGGGGCGACGGCCTACGTGATCGGAAAGCCTCCCGGCGAAGAGCAGGCTGCCGAGCAGCGCGAGTGCGTAGATCCCGAAGATCTCGGTGGTGGTGAGCGCGGAGAAGCCCCATTCGGCCTGGTAGACGGGGTAGAGCGGCGTGGGAGCGAGCGAACCGGCCAGGAAGGACACGGTGATCGAGGCGAGCAGGAAAAACGAGACGCGCGGCGAGAGGGTGCGGGCCGAGGCAACGTCGACAGCGGTCAGTGCGGTGCAGTTATTCATTGGCAATTCCTCTTCAAACCATTAGACAGAACGGTCTACCTGTTGCTACCATACAGACCTGTCTGGTAAAGTCAAGCTATCCCTTTGAATGAAACCCGAGGAAATGGATAAGCCGCTGAATGGAAAGACTTCTTCCGTCCGCCGGCCGGCTCGCGAGCGCCTCCTCGCCGCTGCCGAGGAGTTGTTCTACCAAGACGGAGTGCAAAGCGTCGGCATAGACAGGGTCATCGAGCGCGCCGGCGTGGCCAAGGCGTCGCTGTACGGTAATTTCAACGGCAAGGACGACCTGGTGCGCGCCTACCTCGATGCCCGCTTCGAAGCGCGCCGCGCCGCCATCGAGACCAAGCTCGCGTTGCATGAGGCGCCGCGCGACAAGATGCTTGCCGTGTTCGATGCCATGACTGAGCCCCTCGCCAAGCCCAACTACCGCGGCTGCGCTTTCTTGCGCGCAACCGCTGAGATGCCCGCCGACGCGACTGGCCGCGAAGTCTGCCGGGACGCGCGACGCTGGACGCGCGAACTCCTGTCAGGCCTCGCGAAGGAAGCCGGCGCGTCGAATCCCGACGTGCTCGCCAAGCAGCTGGTGCTGCTCTATGACGGGGCTGCGGCCTCGGCGCAGATGGATCGCGACCCCGCTGCCGCAGCAGAGGCGAGGGCTGCCGCGGTGCTCCTGATCGACGCGGCTTGCGCGAAGCGCGTGGAATCACGCGCGTGACGTAGCGGTGCTTCGGGGCGACGCGCTCGCGCGGTGTCCCTCGGCCCCAGCATCCATTGCAAACGCCGCAGCGATGATCACGCCGAACGCCGCGAGCCCGATGCCCTGAGCGCCGAACACGCCAAACAAGCCAGCGCCCGACTGAAGCACGAGCCAGCCACCCCCGGCGGCGATCACGAGCCGCGTGAAGTTGCCAAGCAGCGGCCACAGCAAGCGGCCTGTTCCTTGGGAAGCGAAATAGAGGGCCATACCGAGGCCAAACAAACCGTACACTGGCCCGACGGCGCGCAAGTAAAGAGCTCCCGACGCTAGCATCATGGGATCGGTATCGAAGAGCGCGAGCCATGCCGTGGGAAATAGCGCGGCACCGATGCCTATGGATTCGGTCAATGCCGCGGCGATGAGCGCACCGGTCCATGCGATACGCCGAGCGCGTGCGTGCTGTCCCGCCCCGATGTTCGTGCCCACCATGGCCACAAGCGGTCCGCCGAGTCCAAACACAAGTGGGATCAGTAGATACTCGAGTCGCGAGCCGATGCCGTAACCTGCCATTGCGCCGGTACTATAGTGTCCGACCAAGCCCGTGCAGAATGCGACCGCAAGATTCGTCTGTAGCGTGACCACGGCGGCGACTGCGCCGACGCGCAGGATCTCGCGGAACAGCGCCCAGCGAAAGCCGAGACTATGCAGCGACGGATGCACGACGCTGCGCTGCGAGCGCAGATAAACCACAAATGCGGCCGTACCGATCGCGTAGAAGCCGATGAGCGCCCATGCGCCGCCGGCGACGCCGAGCCGCGGAAACGGGCCCCAACCCAGGATGAGGCAGGGCGATAGTGGGATCAGTGCCAGGGCGCCGGCGCACGTCACGATCGCCGGCAGCATCATGTTGCCCGTGCCGCGAATCACGTTCGCGAGCGAGTTGAAGAGCCAGACCAGAATGGCGCCGCCGAACACGACGTTCGAGTAGGTGAGCGCCGCCTCGAGCGACGGTCCCGTGCCGCCGAGGATCGTGTAGAGCCAGCGCGCTCCGCCAAGGACGAAAAGCGTGAACGCGATTCCGAACGAGAGTGCTATGACGGTTGCGTGAACCGCGAGCGCCTCGGCCTCGTGCGGGCGGCGGGCGCCGAGTGCGCGGGCGATGGCCGATGAGATGCCCCCGCCCATCGCACCCGCCGACATCATCTGCATGAGCATCAAGAGCGGGAAAACCAACGCGACACCGGCGAGCGCGTCGGTGCCGAGCATGCCGATGAAGTACGTCTCGATAAGCCCGATCGAAGCCTGCACGATCATGACGAGCACGTTCGGGGCCGCGAGCTTGAGCAGCGTCGGCGTGATCGGCGCCTCCAGCAGAAGACGCGTGCGCTCATTCATGCGGCGGCTCGCTCGGTGGTTGGCTATACCTGGGCAAAGCCGCCGTCGACGAACAACTCCGCTCCGGTGATGTAGCTGCTGTCGTCGGACGCGAGAAACACGACGGCCTTCGCGATCTCGTCGGGCGTGCCGAGCCGTCCGAGTGGGACGATGGCCGAAATCATTTTGCGGCGCTCCTCCCCGACCGGAGAGGAGGCGAGGAGGTCGTTGAGACCGGGCGTGTCGGTCGATCCCGGACTGACGGCGTTCACCCGGATGTGCCGCTCCTTGACATCCGTCGTCCATGTACGAGCAAACGAACGCACAGCAGCCTTCGTCGCGCTGTAGACGCTGTTGGCAGGCAGGCCTTTGCTGCCGACGATGGAAGCGTTGAGGATGATGGAGGATCCGTCAGACATCAGCGGAAGCGCCTTCTGCACGGTGAACAGCACGCCCTTGACGTTGACGTCGAAGATGCTGTCGTAGAGGTCCTCCGTGATCTTGCCGAGCGGGGCGTATTTGGCGATGCCGGCGTTAGCGAACAGCACGTCGAGTCGGCCCTTGTCGCGCTTGATCTGGTCGAACAGCCGATCGAGGTCGGCGAGCTGGGACACGTCTCCACGGATGCCGGCTACATTCTTTCCGATTTCCTTCACCGCCACGGACAATTCCTGTTCCCGGCGCCCGTTGATGAAAACGTACGCGCCCTCCGCCCCTAGCCATGTGTTTCTCCTGATAAGGCGGAACGGCGGAGCACGATGAGATTGCCGACGAATACCTGCACCGGCTCACCGTTTTGATTCAACGTCGTCGTTGTCACTTTGATCACACCCTGTTCGGGACGTGACTTCGAAGGACGCACCTCGAGCACCTCGCTTTCGACGTGCAGGTCGTCTCCCGGCCGAACCGGACGCGGCCAGCGCATTTCGTCGAACCCGGCACCGATGATGCCGCCCGCAGGCTTGAGCTCGCTGTCGACCAAGAGGCGCATCGTCATCGCCGCCGTGTGCCAGCCGCTCGCCGCCAACCCCTTGAAGAACGTTTCGCGCGCTCTGTGTTCGTCCAGATGGAACGGCTGCGGATCGAATTCGGCCGCAAAGGATTTGATGCGCTCCTGATGGATGCGGATGCGCGCGGATCCGCCGAACATCTGCCCAACTTCGAAGTCTTCCAGGTAGCGTTCGGTCATTTCCGGCTTCTCCTCAATTTCGTCTTGCTCGGCAAACCGATTAGGGTGAGTTACGCTTCCGCCACCAACGCCTTACGCGGGCATCGGTAACGGCTCGACGGGCGCCTCTCGTATCGGCAGATTCACGACCGCGGCTGCGGCAGCCAGCGCCATGTCCGCGTACCACATCCACTGATAGTTGCCGGACTCGCTAAGTGCGATCCCGCCCAGATACGCACCGAGAAACCCGCCGATCTGGTGCGATAGCAGCGTCAGGCCGAACAGCGTGGCCAGGTATCGAATGCCGAAGAGTTTGCCCACGATGGCAGCGGTCGGCGGCACGGTGGCGAGCCAGGTGAGACCCAGGCCCACGGCAAAGACGTAAAACGTCCACTCGGTCTTCGGCGCCATCAGGTACCAGCCGATCAGCAGCGCGCGTGAGCCGTACATGATGGCAAGGATATATTTGCTCCGGAAGCGTGCGGTGTACGAGCCGGCGATGAGGCTGCCCACGATGTTGGCGAGACCGATGAAAGCGAGGGACCAGCTTGCGACCGCCGGCGGCAGTCCGCAGAGGTTTACTTCGCCCGGCAAATGCGTGACGAGGAACGCGATGTGGAATCCGCAAGTGAAGAATCCGGCGTGCAGGAGCAGATAGCTGCGGTCGCCCATCGCGTGGCGGACCGCGTCCCAGGGCGCGGACCCTCCGGCAGCATGGCGGTGCACCGGCCCGGACGGGCTGACCACTCGCGCGAGGGGCAGCGCGCCTAGCGTAATCAGCGCCAGCGTCCACATCGCGCCCATCCATCCGAGCGCCTGGATCAACGCCTGCGAAATCGGCGCGAAGACGAACTGCCCGAGCGACCCGCCTGCATTGATGATGCCCGCGGCCTTGCCGCGTCTGTCCTCGGTCAAGTGGTGCGCGGCGGCGCCGATCAGCACCGAGAAGCTGCCGGCCCCCGCACCAATCGCGGCGAGCACGCCGAGCGCGACGATCAGACCGAAACCGGAAGTCATGAAAGGCGTCAGGGCAGTGCCTATCGCGAGCACGACCAACCCCGCGACCAATACCTTACCCGGACCGTACCGATCCGCGACCGCGCCGGCCACCGGTTGGATCGCACCCCACATGAGCTGACCGACGGCGAGCGCGAAGCTGATGGTGGTGATGCCGAGGCCAGTCGAGCTGTTGAGCGGCGAGATGAACAGGCCGAGCGACTGGCGCGCGCCCATCGTCACCATCAAGATACCGGCGGCGGACAACGTGACGACGACCGCCGACTTGCCCCAATTCTTCATCCACAGCTCTTCGTCGGCCCGGTCGATTATGCCAACGCGGGTACGCGAATCC
>VBCY01000023.1 GCA_005882995.1 Betaproteobacteria bacterium | reverse complement strand
GCATCTTCATCGGCACCGCTAACAAAGAGGGCCAGCCGTACATCCAACATCGTGGCGGCCCGCCCGGCTTTCTGTGGGTGCTCGACGACCAGTTCATCGCTTCGCAGAATTCACCGGCAACCAGCAATACATTACCTAAGGCAATCTCGCCGACAATCCCAAGGCTCATCTCTTCGTGGTCGACTACGCGCAGCACCGGCGCGTGAAGATCTGGGGCGAGGCGCGGTTCGTGGAAGGTCACGCCGAGTTGACGGCGATGCTGATGCCCGAGGGATACAAGGCACGGGCCGAGCAGGCGATCCTCTTTACCGTCACCGCCTGGGACGCGAATTACCCCCAGCACATCCCTCAGCGATTCGACGCCACCGATGTTGCCGCTTCGTTCGCGGAGCGCGACAAGCGCATCGAGACACTGGAAACCGAGTTGAAACAATTGCGGCTTCGTAGAAACTCCGGCGTTCGTTATGACGAACGCAGCGTCCCACGACGTGAGATAGGCATACGAACCGGGCCAGTTGCAGACTGTCAGCGTCGTCGCCGAAATTTCTGGGAAGCAGACATTCGTAGCAGCACGTACAGGACGCGCTCGCCAGGCTTGACGGACGCATCGTGGTGAGCTTGCCAGCGCAATCTGCCGTTGCGGCGGATCAGCGCGATTACACAGGAATTACACAAGACGATGAAACTCGCAGCCAACCAGAGACGGAAGTCATCTCGGCCTGTGCGTGGGCAGCACGATCTGACGCTGGCTGCCGAATCAGATCTCGGTTAGGGCAGGTTGTCCCCGCCCGCGATTTCCTGTTTCCCGTGGACTCGTCACCATGATGACGAGCGTGAATCGCGAGCGTCGCCCGAGGATTGCACGAGTCACAATGGCGACCGAAAATTAGGCGGCTGGCTAGGCAGCGGTGCCAGCTTGGGACGGCCCAGCATATTATGCATGTATGCGCCGGGTGCCGTCCCAACGGACAAGGCCGCAGGCTAAGGTGGATGGCACAGATGACTGTCAAGGATCTTTGGGGCCTGATCAAAGCAGCTGCATCAGGTTGGGTCGATGACTACGCCCAGAGCATGGGCGCGGCGCTCGCCTACTACACGATGTTCTCGATCGCACCGCTGCTGCTGATCGTTATTTCGATCGCCGGACTTGTCTTCGGCGACCAAGCCGCGCGCGGCGAAATCTTCAGTCAGCTGGAAGGCATGCTGGGCGCCCCTGGCGCGCTGGCGGTGCAAGGCCTGCTCGAAAGCGTGCGAAAGCCAACCGAAAGCGTGACGGCCACGGTCTTCGGCGTCGTCCTGCTGCTGATCGGCGCGACTTCGGTCTTTGGCGAGCTGCAGGATGCCCTCGATCGCATCTGGCGTGCGCCGGCCAGGGCCGGGCAATCCGGGTTGTTGGGATTGATACGGGCGCGATTGCTATCCTTCGGCATGATTCTCGGAATCGGGTTCCTGTTGATGGTGTCGCTGGTGGCGAGCGCCGCATTCGCCGCACTGAGGAAGTGGTGGCGCCCGGTGTTGGGTGACTGGGCGGCGGCGGCGAGCATCATCGAACTCGGCTCGAGCTTCCTCGTAATCACCGTGGTATTCGCGATGATCTACAAGACAATCCCGCGCGTGCGCATCGCTTGGAAGGATGTCTGGATCGGCGCGGCAGCGACCTCGCTTCTGTTCACGGTCGGCAAGTTCCTGATTGGCGTTTATATCGGGAGGAGCGGCATTGCTTCAGGCTTCGGTGCCGCCGCGTCTCTGGTCGTGGTGCTGGTTTGGGTCTATTACTCGGCCCAGATTTTCTTGCTGGGCGCGGAGTTCACCTGGGCGTACGCGCACAAGTTCGGTTCCCGCAGAAACCTCGCGTCAGAAAACCCTTCCACCGTTCTCCCTCCAGCGACGTCATTCCCAACGTCAACAAAGGTGCCCCGCGATCAGTGAACGGCAACACGCAAACACTGGCCTGACCCCGCGCGTGGATCCTCGTGCTCACACTACAATGTCTGTCTTTAGAGGAATTCTTGCCAACCACATGACCGGCTGGTCCTGGCCCGATCTCGGTCCTCGCTTCGATCGGCTAGAACCTTTTTAGCTCTTCGCGCTGTTTCCTCAATAGCTTCGATAGCTCGCGCATCCACTGCCTCGCACGACCCTTGTCTGCGTTGCGCGATACGCGCGCTTTACCGCTAGCCTACCAAGGGAGACCCCCGGCTCTGCCCGGGGTGGCAGTAGCAGTTTGACATTTAAAGGAGTCCATCAACGAAACTCTCAACCGTGAGCCGCCAAGCACACGAAAGGGAGTTTCGCGATGGACGAATACGAGAGCCCAAGCCACACGAAGTGGGAGTGCAAATATCAAGTGGTGTTTATTCCGAAGGGTCGCCGCCGAGTGCTGTACGGGCAACTGCGGCAGCATCTTGGGGGAGGTGTTCTGTCGATTGGCGGAGCAGAAGGAGAGTCGGGTCGAGGAAGGGCATTTGATGTCGGATCACGTGCACATGATTGCTGTCGATTCCGCCGAAGTATGCGGTGTCCAATGTGGTCGGATACATAAAAGGGAAGAGTGCGACGCACTTGGCACGGGTATACGGGGAGCGGAAGCGCAATTTCGTGGGGCAGAGCTTCTGGGCCCGTGGGTATTTTGTGCTAACGGTGGGTCGGGACGAGACGGTGATCCGCGAGTACATCCGGAACCAGGAGCAGGAGGACAAGCGCTTGGACCAGCTGAACCTGTGGCGATGATCGGCCACCGACAACGTGGCCAAAAGGGATTGGGGCCGCGTTAGCGACCCCACCATGCCGCTTTGAGAGGCTCAATCTAAAGCCCCCGGCTCTGCCGGGGGCTCTTATAGAGTGACGTAGATGGGCAGGTGGTTCTTCTTTCCCAAAGGAACCGCCGTCCGAATCGGGCGTTGCGAAGAAAGGACGGCAGCGTTTGCCGATCCCGACAGGCGTAGGCATGCGCGGCCTGCGGCGGAGTCGCCAACGGCTCGACGCCGGCCCCCGTGAAGGCTGCCCTGACGCCCTCTGCGTTGCGACGCGGCTCGCAAACGGCCCGGCGATCGGACACCGCTTCTCGTCGGAAACCGAGCTCTGACCTCGGCGGGCTTGACGCCTGCAAACGCGAATGTTTTGCGGGACTGGCACGCCTTATGCGAGGTGGGTGTCGAACTGCCTTAAGGATCGGCAGTCCGGCGAGCCCGTTCGAGCCCGAATTCGCTTGCTTCACATGCCGACCCGACGCCATTGCCGCGCCTTTTCTGTGGCTGGCGCAGACGTAACGTTGTCATAGGTACTTCGCAAAAAAACCAAAGAGCGAACCGCTTCATATGCCGGGAGCGGAACGGAACCGCCCGAGATTTCGGCATCTTGCTGAAACGCCAATTGGGACGACGACGATGACTACGCTGCTGGAAGAGTTCCGATCAAATTATTCGGCCACGCAAGACGAGGAACTAGGACTCGAGGATTATCTCGAGTTGTGCAAACGGGAGCCGGCGGCCTATGCGACGGCTGCCGAGCGCATGCTCGCGGGGATCGGTGAACCGGAGCTCGTCGACACTCGCAACGATCAGCACCTTGGGCGGATCTTCGGTAACCGGATCATCCGGCGCTACCCCGCGTTTGGCGAGTTCTACGGGATGGAGGATGCGATCGATCAGATCGTCGCGTTCTTCAAGCATGCGGCGCAGGGACTTGAGGAAAAGAAGCAAATCCTGTATCTGCTCGGACCGGTCGGCGGTGGCAAATCGTCGATTGCCGAACGGCTGAAAGCGGTGATGGAGACGCACCCCTTCTATGCGATTAAAGGATCCCCGGTCAACGAATCGCCCTTGGGCTTGTTTCCCTCCGAGCGTTTCGGCGCCGTTCTCGAGGAGGACTACGGCATCCCGCGACGTTACCTCAGCGGCATCATTTCGCCGTGGGCGGTCAAGCGCTTACACGAATACGGCGGTGATCTGTCGCGGTTCCGCGTGGCGCGCATCAACCCCTCGGTATTACGCCAGGTCGCGATCAGCAAGACGGAGCCTGGCGACGAGAACAACCAGGACATCTCGTCGCTGGTCGGCAAGGTCGATATCCGCAAGCTTGAGCATCATTCGCAAAATGATCCGGACGCGTACAGCTACTCGGGTGGCTTGTGCCTTGCCAATCAGGGACTACTCGAATTCGTCGAGATGTTCAAGGCGCCGATCAAGATGCTGCACCCGTTGCTGACCGCCACGCAGGAGGGCAACTTCAAGGGCACCGAAGGCTTTTCCGCGATTCCGTTCAACGGGCTCATCCTCGCCCACTCGAACGAGTCCGAATGGCACAGCTTCCGCAACAACAAGAACAACGAGGCGTTCCTCGACCGCATCTACATCGTCAAGGTGCCGTACTGTGTACGGGTGTCCGAGGAGGTGAAGATCTACCGCAAGCTGCTGGCGAACTCGTCGCTGTCGGGGGCGCCATGCGCCCCGGGAACGCTGGAGATGATGGCCCAGTTCTCCGTGCTCACGCGCCTGAAGGAGACCGAGAATTCGAGCATCTATTCCAAGATGCGAGTTTACGACGGCGAGACGCTGAAGGACGTCGATCCCAAGGCCAAGACGCTGCAGGAGTATCGCGATTACGCCGGTCCGGACGAGGGCATGACCGGTCTGTCGACCCGCTTCGCTTACAAGATCCTGTCGGCGGTGTTTAACCACGACCAGACCGAGATCGCGGCCAATCCGGTGCACCTGATGTACGTTTTGGAACAGCGGCTCGCGAGGGAGGATTTGCCGGACGAGACGCGCCGTCGCTCGGTCGAGCATATCAAAGGCCATCTGGCGCCGAGGTATGCCGAGTTCATCGGCAAGGAGATCCAGACTGCGTATCTCGAATCGTATGCCGAGTACGGCCAGAACATCTTCGATCGCTACGTTACCTTTGCGGACTGCTGGATCCAGGAAGAGGATTACCGCGATCGCGAGACCGGCGAGAGCTTCGACCGTGCGACGCTCAACGCCGAACTGGAGAAGATCGAAAAGCCCGCGGGCATTGCCAACCCCAAGGACTTTCGCAACGAGATCGTCAATTTTGTGCTGCGGTCGCGCGCCCACAATAACGGCCGCAACCCGGCATGGAGCAGCTACGAAAAGCTGCGCGAGGTGATCGAAAAAAAGATGTTCTCGAACACCGAGGACTTGCTGCCGGTGATTTCGTTCAACGCTAAGGCTTCGGCCGACGAAAAGGAAAAGCACCAGAATTTCGTTGCCCGCATGGTTGCCAAGGGCTACACGGAGAAGCAAGTGCGCCTGCTCGCGGAGTGGTATTTGCGCGTGCACAAGTCATCGTGACCGGCTCTCTGCGATGACGGGGCGAAGGATGCTTCAGCTTATCGACCGCCGGCCGAACAGCCGCGGCAAAAGTGCCGTCAACCGCGAGCGCTTCCTGCGCCGATACAAGACGCACATCCGAGAGGCGGTTAAGAAGATGATCGGCGAGCGCCATCTCGCCGACATGGAACGTGGCGGTGAAGTTCGCGTGCCGAAGAAGGATATCTCCGAGCCGTCGTTCGGGTTCGGTCGAGGCGGCGATCGCGAAATCGTGTTGCCCGGCAACCGTGAATACGCCGCCGGCGATCGCATCCCCAGGCCGGACGGCGTAGGTGGTCCAGGCAACGCCACCGAAAGCGGTGAGGGCGACAGCGAAGACGCATTGGTGTTTTCGCTGTCGCGCGAAGAGTTCATGCAAATCTTCTTCGACGACCTCGAGTTGCCCAACCTTGCGCGTACCGAGGTGGGGCGCGCCGAGCGACAAAAAAGCGTCCGCGCCGGCTATGCGAAAACGGGGACGCCCGCCAACCTCGCCGTGATCCGCACGTTATCGCAGTCGCTGGCACGCCGGATCGCCCTCGGAGGCGGGCTCACGCGCGAAATGCAGGCGGTCGAGGCGTAGTTCGCGCTGGCGGTCGCCGTCGGACAATCGGAACACGCTGCGAAGCTCTATGGGGAACTCAAGCGCCTCGAGCGTCGGCGCGCGGGGCTGTCGTTTCTTGAGGAACCAGACCTGCGCTACCGCAATCGTGTACTGCGGCCCGAGCCGATCGCGCGCGCGGCGATGTTCTGCCTGATGGATGTCTCGGCCTCGATGGACGAGGACAAGAAGGACCTCGCCAAGCGCTTCTTCACCTTGTTGTATCTGTTCCTTACGCGCAAGTACGGCGAGGTGGAACTGATCTTCATTCGCCACACCGACAACGCCGAGGAAGTCGACGAAAATACCTTTTTTCACGACTCTCGCACCGGCGGCACGGTCGTCCTATCAGCGTTGGAGCTCGCCGACCGGATACGGTACGAGCGTTACGCCCACGGCTGGAATGTCTACGCGGCGCAAGCCTCAGACGGCGACGCTTTCGGTGCCGACCCGGCCCGCAGTGCGCGCTTTCTTCGCGAGCGGCTCCTCCCCGCGACGCGCTATTACACGTACCTCGAGCTGTCGACCGCGCCGGCTGGGGAGCACGCTTCGACGCTTTGGGCCGAATATGGGCGCGTTGCGGAAGCCGCCGGCAACTTCGCGATGCGCCGCGCCTCACAACGCGACCAGATCTATCCGGTGTTCCGCGACTTGTTCCGTAAGGAATCGCAATGACTCCGATTTCGCATGGCGCCGACTGGGACTTCGATCTGCTCGAAAGGTACGACACCGCGATCGCCCGGGTGGCCGGGGAATACGGACTCGACACGTACCCCAATCAAATCGAGATCATCACGTGGGAGCAAATGCTGGACGCCTACGCGACGTGCGGCCTGCCGATCGGATATCCGCATTGGTCGTACGGCAAGGAGTTTATCCGCAATGAGCAGGCCTATCGCCGCGGCATGCAGGGCCTTGCATACGAGATCGTAATCAACTCCAATCCTTGCATCGCGTACCTGATGGAGGAAAACACGATGGCGACGCAGGCGCTGGTGATGGCGCACGCCTGCTATGGTCATAATTCCTTCTTCAAGGGCAATCATCTGTTCCAGCAGTGGACCGCCCCCGACGCGATTCTGGACTACCTGGTCTTTGCCCGCCGCTACGTAATGGAGTCCGAGGAGCGGCACGGTGCCGTGGCAGTCGAGGAGGTGCTCGATGCCTGCCATGCGCTGATGCCGCACGGTGTTGATCGCTATCGGCGCCCACCTGCGCGGACGCTCAAGGCCGAGACGAAGCGGCTTACCGAGCGCGAGGCACATCGCGAGCGGCACTTCAACGATCTGTGGCGCACTGTGCCCGAAAGCTCATCGAAACCCGCGACGGATTCGACCGAGTGCTTCCCGGCCGAGCCACAGGAAAACATTCTCTATTTTGTCGAGAAGCACTCTCCCAAGCTCGAGCCGTGGCAGCGCGAGCTGGTGCGCATCGTGCGCAAGCTTGCCCAATATCTTTATCCACAGGCCCAGACCAAAGTAATGAACGAAGGCTGGGCGACGTTCTGGCACTACACGATCCTCAACCGGCTGCACGAGCAGGGCCTGGTCGATGACGGATTCATGCTGGAGTTCCTGAAGAGTCACACCAACGTCGTCAGCCAGCCGGCGTACGATTCGCACGTCTACAGCGGGCTCAATCCCTACGCGCTGGGGTTTGCGCTGTTCGCCGATCTCAGGCGCATTTGCAAAACTCCCGACGCCGAAGATCGTGCGTGGTTTCCGGAGCTCGCCGGCAGCGACTGGGTCGCGACGCTCGACTTTGCGATGCGCAACTTCAAGGATGAATCATTCATTGCCCAGTATCTGTCGCCGCGGCTGATACGCGAGTTTCACTTGTTCGCCGTGGCCGACCACACAAACGAGGAAACGCTCATGGTCGACAGCATCCACGACGACCACGGTTATCGACGCGTGCGTAAACTGCTTGCGCAGCAGCACGCGCAAGAAATCTGCGTTCCGGACGTGCAAGTCGTTCGTTTCGAGCGCGACGGCGATCGTTCTCTGACATTGCGTCATCTCCGCCGTCGCGGGCGTCCGCTGACGGAAGCAGCAGCCAAGGTTGTCGAGCATCTGCGCCGATTGTGGGGCTTCGCCGTACGGTTGGAAACGTGGGAAAACGACGCCCGCGTCGGCGACGTCGTCGAATGCCCTGGATAAATACAGAGACTCGGTGGGATGCTCAGTTTCTGTTGGGGCAAAGCGGTGTGATCGACATCGACCGAGTACTTGGATAGTGCGGGCTCGCTGCGCTGTGAATTCCTTCCCGTCCTTGAGGAAAAATGCCGCAATGCGCGAGTCGCGCTTGAGGAGAATCGTAGCCTCAATCTCGCCTCCGATTTCTATATCGGAGAGGTGGACGCACTGCGAATGCGTCTACCATTTGAAGGCGACACGTCTTCAGCGTTTCCCGCAATTTATCGTATCGTCAGCAAGTATGACAAAGTCTCGGGGCCCGTGACGAAGCTGGGCCAGAGCTGACCCAGTGCGTCACCCTCGGCCGTTGGGTATGCCCGTCGGGGTGCCTATGGCGTGAACCTTGCATCGCGCATTCAGCGGGCGTTGAGCGGAGGTGCCATGTCTGCGAGAACCGAGCGGATCCTGATCGCCATACTCCTAATCGTCGCAGTGATATTTGCTGTGCACGATGCACGCGCTGGAATTCGGCATCCGGCGATTTGCATACGGGCGTAACGAGCTAATAACCGGCCCGCGGCCGCATTGGCGGCAGGGTACGCCGCTAGGCGTGACGACTCATCAACCGCGCCGGCAGTAGAGTCGCTCGAACTGAGCCAGCCAAGAAGCGCAGCCCTGACGGCGACGCGCCCGGTGTGCTTGCGACGCTACTTTTCCTTTGCGTCAATTTTTGCGAAATGCGCTCGCTGTTGAGCGTCAAGCGCGCGACATAATGCGGGGATTCAGTCGCTATTGGTTGCGGGACGAAATCGGTTTCGACGCTATCAGTCGTCGGCACGGCTACAACGGTTTCGCGATTCATCGATAACCCACACAAAGGTTAAAGACGCGGGGCAGTCATTGCGCTACGTTACTGTGCGACGCGAGGTGCAAACGGCGACGCGTTGCCAGCGCATATTTGGAGAGCCGTAGGAAGCGTGAGCAAATGACATGCCACATCATTGCGACCGTCGCTGGGCACGGTGGCGGGAAGTGCTGGTCTTGGTTCAGCATGAGACCGTCATCGCGTGGCGACGCAAACGCTTTCGCGATCTCTGAGTGCGCATGAGCAGAGCTGAAGTTATCGGGACGGACACAATGTCGGTCGAAAAAGTGTGTCGCAAGATGGGCATCTCCGACACGACGTTTTGATCGCGCGCTGCGTTTGGCTGTTGAGTCATCGCGAGCGCGGGATGCGTCTGGCAGCCCTTTCAAAACAACCGAAGTGAAGGGCTTTGCCATCCCCT
>VBCY01000210.1 GCA_005882995.1 Betaproteobacteria bacterium | reverse complement strand
ATTGTCACAGTCATGTCACGCGAGCCTTCTCCCAGCTCCTTCATCACGGCGCCGGTTCCGGTCGGGTAATACTCGATGCACGAGTTCAAGTCTTTGAGATAGGCCCAGGTCTTGTCCCAGCCGTTGACGGGATCTTTGGGATTCTTGTCGCCAAGAATGTAGGGCAGCCCCATGATGAATGTGCGTCCGGGACCCGAGTTCGCCGGGCGAGCATAGATCAACCGGTTCGGGTTGGCCTTGCACCATGCGAGCAACTCCTGCGGTGTCGTAGGAACCTGCTTCACCTTGGCCGGGTTGTACTCGAGCAACGGCCCGGCGGGCATGAAGACAACCGTGACACCGTAGTCCTGAGCGAGCTCCTGCATCTTGGCTGCAGCGGGCAGGTAGTTGTTCATCAGGTTGGGGAACTTGGTGGTGTTGTCGGGCAGCAATTTCATGAGCACGCCCTGCTCGATGCCGGCGGCCAGAAAATCGGTTCCGGTGAGCACCAGGTCGATGTCGCTTCTTCCTGCGCCCTGCATTGCCTTGAGCTTCCCAGGCAACTCCGGCGCCGGCGCCTTGGTGAAATTGATCTTGGCTATCTTGTCGGAATTCTTCTTCTGATACGCCTCGATGGCATCTTGAGTCAGGGCAAGATCACCGGCGACGTCGACGATGTTGATGGTCACCGGGCCCTTCGCCGCGCCTTGCGCGAGCGCCCCGCTTGCCGACGCCAAGCCGATTGCAGTAGCCACCGAGCTGAGCAATACGCGCAGAAATCCTGCGTAACTTCTTTTCATTCGATCCTCCATTGCGGTTAGCAGAACTGGTACTGTTTAAACGGACGTCAGGAACATGTCGGCTGTGAATGCGATGACATAAACAAAAACTTTTCTTAGCTGCGCAGTTTCGCCACTCGCTGCGCGCGATGCTTCGCCGGTGCGGCGTCAGCATCTGCGGCACGCCGGCCGTCGTCGACGCCACGCTGAAACTCGCGGGCGACTCTTGCCAGATGTCGGTGCATCGCAGCGCGTGCCGCGTCGGCGTCGCGCGCAGCGACCGCGCGAACGATCGCTGCATGGTCGCGCAGGGTCTGTTGGGCAAGTTCTGGGGTGTGAAAATGGTGTTGCATCCTGCCCCACAGCTCCGCGCGCTGGTCCCACAGACCTTCCACGACGAGATGCAGCGAGCCGTTGCCGGTGGCCTCGGCCAGGCGCAAATGGAAATCGCGATCGCTCTCCTCGCGCAGGGTGAAATCATGGACGTGAAGGCTCATGCGCTCGACCGACTGGCGCAGAGCCGCGATGTCGGCGTCGCTGGCTTCTGTTGCGGCGATCGCTGCAATTTCGCCTTCGACTATCTTACGTGCGTTGAGGAGCTCGAACGGCCCTGGCCCTGTATCGGCACCCACCTCCGTAGCTATCTGTCGGGCCACGACAAAAATGCCGGTGCCGACACGGACATCGACGAGACCGCCGATTTCCAGTGAGATGATCGCCTCGCGCACCGACGCGCGGCTCACCCCAAGCTTGGCCGCGAGTTCCCGCTCGGCCGGCAAGCGAGAGCCCGGCGGAAATTCGCCGGAGGCGATCAAGCCAGTAATTTGCTCGGCGATTTGCCGATAAAGCCGCCTCGGCTCCACCTGCTGCAAAGGCACTCGCTTATGTCCCCCGGCCGCAATCCGAAGCCCGTTCAATGCGGCGTATTGTTTAGGATTTGTTGTCCGCCGCGCGCTTGGATTAACGAATGCGGCGACTCGACCCGATGTTAGCCTCACGCTATACTGTGGTCAAGTGGTCCGACCACCGGACCAGCTCGACACGGGTCCGGATCCCAACTTTTCTGCGTCGAGGTGGCGTCATGAAAATCAGCGCTTGTCGCGTCATCGTTTGCAGCCCCGGTCGCAATTTCGTCACTCTGATGATTGAAACCGATGAGGGCGTCCATGGAATCGGCGATGCGACGTTGAACGGCCGCGAGCTCTCCGTCGCTGCATACCTCAAAGAACACGTCGCGCCCGCCCTGATCGGGCGCGATCCGGCCCGCATCGAGGACATCTGGCAGTACCTCTACCGCGGCGCGTACTGGCGGCGCGGGCCGGTCACCATGAGCGCTATCGCCGCGGTTGACACCGCGCTGTGGGACATCAAAGGCAAAGTCGCCGGATTGCCGCTGTATCAGCTCCTCGGGGGTGCCAGCCGCGACGGCGTGATGGTCTACGGCCATGCCAACGGCAACGACATTGCTCAAACCCTCGACGAGGTGGCCCGCTACGCCGGGCTCGGCTACAAAGCGATCCGCGCGCAGTCCGGGATTCCGGGTCTTGCATCGACCTATGGCGTTTCCAAGGACCGGATGTACTACGAGCCGGCTGACGCAGCGATCGCCACGGAAAACATCTGGTCGACCGCGAAGTATCTCGACCACGTTCCGAAACTCTTTGAAGCGATCCGATCACGCTTCGGCTTCGAGCATCACATTTTGCACGATGTTCACCATCGGCTCACGCCCATCGAGGCAGGTCGACTCGGCAAATCGCTCGAGCCGTACAGGTTGTTCTGGATGGAGGATCCGACACCGGCGGAGAACCAGGAAGGCTTTCGTATCATTCGCCAGCACACCGTTACGCCCATCGCCGTCGGCGAGGTATTCAACACCATTTACGACTGTCAGACACTGATCTCCGAGCAGCTCATCGACTTCATCCGGACGACGGTGGTGCACGCCGGTGGCATCACCCACCTGCGCCGCATCGCGCAGCTCGCCGAGCTCTACCACGTGCGCACCGGCTCGCATGGCGCCACGGATCTTTCGCCCGTTTGCATGGGGGCAGCCCTGCATTTTGATCTCTGGGTACACAATTTCGGTATCCAGGAGTACATGCGGCACACGCCCGAAACCGACGCCGTATTTCCGCACGCGTATTCGTTCAAGGACGGATACCTGCATCCGGGAGAAGCACCGGGACACGGCGTCGACATCGATGAGACCCTTGCGGCGAAGCATCCCTACAAGTCGAGCGCTCTGCCGGTGAACCGGCTGGAGGACGGCTCGATGTGGAACTGGTAGCGGCGCGAGTGCCCGGCGTCGCCGGTCGCCCTACGAGCGCAGCGACGTGGGGATCGACGGGGAATTGCGATGTAGCCGCGCGAGCCCGCGGCGAGGGACTCGCGCGAAGCGCGGGATCGCGCGTGGCGAGTCGCGAGCAGGAGGCCGACACTGGTCGTGCGCAGATCAATTCGCGTACAAGGAGGCCGACGCCGCGGCGGCCGACACGGGACATCGCGATTTGTATGGGCAGCACAGAGGAGGCCGCGGCGCGGGCAGCGAGGGGCTCCTCGCTGTACCTCTTTCGTACTATCTCGTCGCCCTCGCCTGGCCGCCTTGCTCTAGACCGAACTTTGAGTCGGGAAAACCGCGGCTACGTAGCCTTGAAATGTCCCGACTTGCCGCCCGATTTCTCGAGGAGGCGAATCGACTCGATGCGCATGGCTCGGTCGCTCGACTTGCACATGTCGTAAATCGTAAGCAAGCCAATCGCCGCTGCAGTCAGGGCCTCCATCTCGACGCCCGTGCGATCGACTGTCTCGGCAGTCACTTCGATGGAGACGGCGCCCTCTTCAAAAGCGTATTCCACCGACACGCGCGTCAACGGCAACGAATGCGCCAGTGGAATGAGTTCGGCGGTACGCTTCGCGGCCTGGATGGCCGAGATGCGGGCGACCCCGAGCACGTCGCCTTTTTTGGAGGACCCTGCGCGGATCGCTTCCAGAGTTTCCGCGCGCATTGCGATTCGACCGCCCGCGCGGGCGACACGCTTGGTTACATCCTTGTCGGATACGTCGACCATGCGCGCCTGACCTGCCGCATCAAAATGGGTAAAATGCGGACCTTGCGCCGCCATCGCCTCGCTCCGGAAACTCGCCCCTGCCGGCGGCCATCATAGCACCATGCAACCGCGCTTCTTCCGTCTGCAACGGCCGATTGCCCTGGTTATGATCGCGATGCTGGCGGTCGTACCGGTTGCCGTTGCGCAGAATCTGCCCGATCTCGGCGATCCGTCGGGAGCGGACCTGTCGCTCGCGCAGGAGCGCAGATTGGGCGAGTCGGTGGTTCGTCAGATTCGACTTTCGGGCGCTTACCTGGAGGATCCGGAAGTCAACGGTTACTTGAACGAAATCGGCAACCGGCTGGTGACAGCCATTCCCGGCGCACCTTTCGATTTCCTGTTTTTCGCCGTCAACGATCCGTCCATCAATGCGTTCGCACTCCCGGGAGGATACGTCGGGATCAACACCGGCTTGATTCTTCTCACGCAGACTGAATCCGAGCTCGCCGCAGTCCTCGGACACGAAATCTCCCACGTCACGCAGCACCACATCGCGCGCAGCATTGCGACCCAGAAGGATGCCACGCTGGCGACACTCGCCGCGCTGGCAGCCGCGGTGCTCGCGTCGCGTTCAGGCAGCTCGAGCAGCGGGCAGATGGCGCAGGCGGCGATCGCCTCGGCGCAGGGCCTCGCGGTGCAGATGCAGATCAACTACACGAGGCAGATCGAGCAGGAAGCCGACCGGCTCGGCTTCCAACGCATGGATGCCGCGGGCTTCGACGTTACTGCCATGGCCACGTTCATGGAAAAGCTGCAACGCTCTACCCGCTTCGTCGAAGGCAACGCCCCGTCGTATCTGCGCGATCACCCGATCACTTATGAACGCATCGCCGAAGCTCAGGCCCGCGCCCAAGGCAAGCCTTTCCGACAGGTGAAGGATTCGCTCGACTTCCAGATGGTGCGCGCGCTGGTGCGCAGTTACCAGGGAACCGCAAAGGAGGCGATCTTGTTCTTCGAGGACGCACTCGCCGAAAAGCGATACAACGACCCCATCGCTGCGCGCTACGGTCTGGTTGCATCGCTTTTGCGGGCGCAGGACTTCAAGCGCGCTCAGGCCGAGCTCTCACTGCTCGAGAAGGCGGCGCCACCGCATCCGATGGTCGAAGCGATGGCGGGGCAGATACTCATGCAATCGGGGCAGCTCAAGGCGGCGGTCGCGCGCTACGAAGCCGCTCTCGCGCGTTATCCAGGCAAGATGCAGCTCGTCTACGATTACCCGGAGGCGTTGCTCAAGGACAATCAACCGGCGAAGGCCGTGAGCTTCCTCCAGGAGGAAATGCAGCACTACCCGTCTGATGGTCCGTTGCACCTGCTCGCGGCACGAGCCTACGGCGCGCTGCACAAGCAGTTGCTAGCCCATCAGCACCAGGGTGAATACTACGCGTGGCAGGGGAATCTTCCCGCTGCGGTCATCCAGATGGAGCTCGCCGTTAAAGCCACCGATGGTGACTTCTACCAGCAGTCGGTGGCAGAAAGCCGGCTGCGCGAAGTGCGCCAGGAGCTGGCCGATCAGAAAAAGCGTCTCGCCGAGGGCCGCCCCGGCTGACGTCGCGATCGCCGCGACAAGCTGGCGATCAATCCACCGGGAACTCGAACAGCACGCGCTGCGGCGAGCCGTTGCCTACAGCCACGTTCCTCTGTTGCGATATGCCTCTGACTTCGGCGTTGATGGTGTAACGCCCCGGCGGCAGGGATGCAAGCAGAAGCGGGCCATTGGTCGTGGTACTGATCAGCGTCTGGCCTTGCCCATCCCGAATGGCGACCCGCACGTTCGACAAATAGACGTCCCGCGGGTAGCTGTCAGGCGGAATCGGCTTCGCCGCCAACTCGATGGTCAGCGGATAGTGCGGCGCGGCCTGGCGCATCGCCTCCGCCTCATCGAACCCTATCCCACCGGTCATGTAGCGCACATTACCCTGAACGCTCTCCGGCGGCAGCCCATTGGCTGCGGCAAACGCCGATGCAGCGGCCAGCGCACTCAGCAGGGCGATAGTCTTGGCCCGAAACAGTCTTGGCATGGTCGGATCTCCTCGGCGCTCCAGCGCGCCGCGCAGCGCACGGTATGGCACCGTGCCGCCCCCTCCCACACCCAATAGAGCGAAGCCCGGCGGGTTGGTTCCTCCCCAGGAGTCGATCCTCGCCTGCTAAGGAACCTCTGAACAAGTCCCACATGAGTCGCGTTTCGGGCGCAATGGTTTCAGATGCGAGGCGTCGCGGCGCAGCGAATAGTTCGTACTATTCGCAAGCCGCGCAACAAAGCAGATGAGGCCATCGCGCCGAAACCCGGATGGGACGGGGCTTTCCGGGCGATCTGCTTTGTCGCTCGGCTCGCCAATAGCGCCTGCTATTGGCATCGCCTTGCTTCGCGCAGCTCATCCCGGAAAGCCTCCGTCGCGACCACGCGGGGCTTATTCAGAGGTTCCCTAAGCCTTACCGGACGTAGGAATGAAGCGAAGCGCCACCCCATTGTTGCACCAGCGCTGACCCGTAGGCGGCGGGCCGTCGTCGAACACGTGTCCCTGGTGACCGCCGCAGCGCACGCAGTGATACTCGGTCCTCGGAACGATGAGCAGCGTGTCGGTCTTGGTAGTAAGGTGCTCCGGGATGCTGGTGAAAAAGCTGGGCCATCCGGTACCGCTGTCGTATTTCATTTCGGAGCTGAACAGCGGAAGGGCACAACCGGCGCAAACGAAAACCCCCGCTCGTTTCTCGTCATTAAGCGGACTGGTGAATGGGCGCTCGGTCGATTCCTTGCGCAGCACAAAGAACTGCGGCTCGGAAAGAGTTTGCTTCCACTCCGCTTCACTCTTCTGCAGAGGTGCGGTGCTGCTGGCCACGTTGGCGTCCTTGGCGAGCAGCGCAGTCCAATCGCGCTGGATCGCGGCAATGGACTTGGTCTTCGCAGCGTCCGCGGCGGCCGCCGAGACGGCCCGCAGGCTTGCACCGGCGCTCAGCGCGGCCACTCCGATCAGGAACCCTCGTCTTTGCATGGTGCTGCCTCCTTACCCATGGACAATCGTGAAGCCGAAGAAAACAGCTAACTATTTACCCTAGGTCGGCGTCCCAAGCCAAATCCTTACGACAAAGGCCGTCGCCGGGATTATTCCGCTAAACTTGCGCCCGAAGTCGCCTGCCATGGAAGGCCTCGCGCGCTGCAGAACATGTCCGTCGTCATACCCCCTTTGATGCTGCTGCCCGCGTCCGCGTTCAGCGGTCGCCGTGCCAACTTGCAGAAACCGTGCCTTTTGCCTATCCATACGGCCGTCGCGGCGTATGCGCATTGACAAGTGCCGATCGTAGACGACATTGCCGGCATACGGCGCATCCTTCGCACATCGCGAACGATCGCGGTCGTCGGCTTGTCGGCCAAGTGGTATCGACCGAGCTATTTCGCGGCAAAATACATGCAGGATCATGGCTATCGCATCATCCCCGTGAATCCGGGTTACCAGGACGTGCTCAATGAGCGCTGCTATGCAACTCTCACCGAAGTGCCGGACCGGATCGACATCGTTGATTGCTTCCGCAAAGCCGTGGAGATCGTTCCACTTGCGAAGGATGCGGTCGCGATCGGCGCCAAAGTCTTATGGATGCAGCTCGGCATTCGTAATGACGAAGCGGCGAAGATCGCCATCGACGCCGGGCTCGAGGTAGTCATGGATCGCTGCGTCAAGATCGAGCATGCGCGCATTCTCGGAGGTCTCAATTGGGCCGGTGTCAACACCGGCATCATTTCCGCACGGCGCCCGAACTGAGGGCCTCGCATAGATGCTTGACCCAGCAACGTCCGATTCGTCCTCTCCGCCCCCGATTCAAGCACTCGAGGGCAGGCTCCCGCGGGGATCCAGGGGCGTTCCACCGAAGACACTGGATTCCCGCTTCCGCGAGAATGACGGGTGCATTGCGCCGTTCTCAAATGCCTGACCGCAAATACGGCTTCGACACCTTGTGCCTGCACGCGGGCCAGATACCGGATACCGCGACCGGATCACGTGCGCTGCCGATCTATCAGACAACATCGTTCGTATTCGACAGCGCAGACCACGCCGCGAGTCTTTTCAACCTTCAGACCTTCGGCAACGTCTATTCGCGCATTTCCAATCCGACGGTCGCGGCATTGGAAGAGCGCGTCGCCGCCCTGGAAGGGGGCCGCGCCGCTCTGGCCGCCGCGACCGGCATGGCGGCGCAAATGACAGCGCTGCTCACGCTGGCGCAGAACGGCGATCACATCGTCGCTGCGCGAACGCTCTACGGCGGAACCTTTTCGCAATTTGCCGTGACCTTCGCCCAGTTCGGCATCGAAGCGAGCTTCGTCGATTCTGCCGACCCCGAGAATTTTCGTCGGGCGCTCAAGCCCAACACCAAGGCGCTCTACGCCGAGACCATCGGCAATCCGCAACTGAACGTGCTTGACATCGAGGCCGTTGCAGCGATCGCGCGCGATGCCGGCGTGCCATTGGTCATCGACAACACGCTTGCGTCTCCATATCTGTGCCGGCCCATCGAGTACGGCGCTGACATCGTCATTCATTCAGCGACCAAGTATCTGGGCGGTCACGGCACGACCATGGGAGGCGTCATCGTCGAGTCGGGTCGCTTCGATTGGGGCAATGGCAAATTCCCGCAAATGACATCGCCTTCGCGCGGCTATCACGGCGTGATTTTTCACGAGACCTTCGGCGACTTCGGCTTCACCATGAAGGCGCGCATGGAGACGATGCGTACACTCGGAGCAACGCTCTCGCCTTTCTCGGCGTTTTTGCTTCTGCAAGGCATCGAAACCTTGCATTTGCGCATGCCTCGGCACTGCGAATCGGCCCTCGCCGTGGCTCGGCATCTGGCCGAGCATCCGCTCGTGGATTGGGTGAGCTATCCGTTGCTCGCGGGCCATGCCGACGAGTCCCTTGCTCGCCGCTATCTATCGCGAGGGGCAGGCGGGATTCTCACGTTCGGTGTCAAGGGCGGCGCCGCCGCGGGCGTGCGCTTCATCGAAGGTGTCCAATTCCTGTCCCATCTCGCCAATGTCGGCGACGCCAAGACGCTGGTGATCCATCCCGCGTCGACCACGCACCGCCAGCTCGACGAAGATGAACAACGCGCAGCCGGCGTGCTTCCCGAAATGGTCCGGCTGTCGATCGGTTTGGAAACGCTCGATGATATTCTTTGGGACATCGATCAGGCGCTGGAGCGGGGGTAGGGTCTGAGCATGAACGCTGCGCGTTATCCATCGCTGACATGGCCCTGGGTCGGATTGATTCTCTGTCTCGCGCTGCTTGGACAGGAATACGTGCTTCTGGGCGCCCGCCCCAACTCGTCGCTCACCGTGTATCGACTGGTGGTCATGGCCGTTGGCTTGACTTCTCTCACGCTGGTACTGCTACCTCCTCGGCGCATCGCGTATCTTGTCGCGTTCGGTGTTTGCGCAGGGCTGATCGCCTACGCACTTTACCTGCAGTATGTCGACGGCCTGGAGCCGTGCCCGCTGTGCGTCTTCCAGCGCATCGCGGTGATCGCGATGGGCGTCGTTTTTCTTACGGCGGCCTTTCACAACCCGGGTCGAACCGGCGCCGGCGGCTACGCAGTGCTGCAATTGGTCATCGGCGGAATCGGGATTGCGCTCTCTACCCGGCAGGTATGGCTGCAGTCGTTGCCCAAGGACCAGGTTCCGGCGTGCGGCATGGGCTTGAACTACATGCTTGAGACGCTGCCTTTCACCGATGTGCTGAAGAAAGTGTTTCAGGGCAGCGGCGAATGCGCGGAGAAGGGCTGGGAATTCCTGCACCTGTCGATCGCCGGCTGGACGCTGGTATTTTTCATCGCCATGATCGCCGCGTCGTTCGCGGTGATTCGACGCGATTAGGGCCTGTTAACGCTATGGGCGCAAACGCGAACGGGTGGCATGGGGCGCCAATCGCGGCAGCTTATTTGCCAAATACGGAAGCCAAGACTAGCGGTCTTGGCGAGGAGAGCCACAAAGAGTGGCGCCCCCAA
>VBCY01000205.1 GCA_005882995.1 Betaproteobacteria bacterium | reverse complement strand
ACCGCTGGGACAATTTGACCATGTGCGCGCGGCGTTCGCGAAATTGGCATCGCTCTTGCCGTCATGACAGCGAACGTCGAGCAAGATCGTTTCCGCTCGCTTGCGCAGCAACACGACGTCCACGCCCGGGGTTACGGCAAACAGGATGTGTCGCGTGCGCACGCGCTCGCCGGTTCGGTAGGTGGCTTCATGCGCCGCATAGTGTCGCCTGCAGGCTTCCTCCGACGGTTCGGGCGTGCTGAGCTCATGCTCGAGGAGCGATTCGATCGCGCTGGCGGCGGCTTCGCTGATAACGCCATCCGCCGACGGCGGATCGTCCGCCGCCAGCAGCCCGGCGCGTTGCGCAGCCTGACGCAGCAGCTCCGTGCAGGCACGCTGGCGCAACTCGTCCGGCGCAAGCGTGACCTCCTGCGCATGCAGTGGCACGCCATTGATGCACGCCACTTCAGCCTTCGCGCGAGCTGCGGTCGTCATTGCGTTATCCATCAAACGCCGGAACCGGGTTCGCGCGGCAGGTTATGCCCGGCAGGCACATTGAGTCGCCGGCTGCGAACCACCTGGTACGGGCGGAACAGGTAGCCGACCGTGGCAAAGCCGCTCCACACGTGAACCAGTCGACTGAACGGGAACAGCAGGAAGATGGTCATGCCCAGGATCAGGTGAATCATGTAAGGCCAGGCCAGCGTGACCAGCGCGTCGGCGTTGGGACGAAAGCTAACGATGCGCTGCGCCCAATCAGCCAGGATCAGCATTGCGCTAGCGTCCGCATGCTCGTACGAAAACGGCAGCGTGATCAGGCCGAGCACCAGCTGGACCCAAAGAATGAGCAGGATCGCGATGTCAGTCCGGTGACTGGTCAGACGGATGCGTGGATCGAAGAGGCGACGGTGAAGCAAAAGACTTAAGCCTACGAAACAGACCAGCCCTGCAACGCCGCCGGAGTAGATGGCCATGCGCTGCTTGGCAGCGGCGCTGATGAAGCCCTCGTAGAACCAATGCGGCGTCAGCAGGCCCACGAGGTGTCCGAAGAACAGGAACAGGATGCCAATGTGGAACAGATTGCTGCCCCAGCGCAGGGTGCCAGTTCGCAACATCTGCGACGAGTCGCTCTTCCAGGTGTATTGGTCACGATCGAAGCGCGCCAGGCTGCCCATCAGGAACACCGCCATGCAGATGTACGGGTAGACGGTGAAGAAAAAGTAGTGAAGATAGGAAAAGACGGGGTTCATCTGGCGGCTCCTGATAGTACGTTCGCGCCGCTTCCTGTCGCCGGGACGGATCGGACGACGTGGATCGGCTGCGCCTGGCCGGGCTTGGCTTGGCCTTTGGCGGAACAGCCAGCAAAAACGGAAGGCTCAACCCAGCTCTCGTCCAACGCCTCATCGGCGGCCGGCTCGATCGGCTGTGCTTTCTCTCCGGCGAGCTCGATCAGTGCGCCGAGCACGCTGGCGTAGGCGCTTTCGCGCGTGCACAACGCGCCGAAAATCGCGTTGAGGATGTGGACAATTTCCGCGAGAAAAGCGCGCGCTTCGCGCGGCGGCTGTGTGGACACGAACTCGAGCACCACCGGCAGGTAGTCGGGAAGTTCGGCGGGCGCTAGGAAGAGTCCGGCGGCTTCGTAGGTACGGCAAAGGTCGATCATGGCGGGCCCGCGCTCGCGCGAATCGCCGTGCACATGCTCGAACAGGTGGAGGGAGGTGGCACGGCCGCGGTCGAAGATCTCGACGTAGGCGGCCTCGGTCTCCATCGGATCGGCACGCTCCAACGCGACCGTCAAGGCGTCGAGCTCTTCGCAGCGCGAGCGCGGGACCGCGTCGTCGGCGGCGAGCAACGCGCGCATCTCCGCGAAGTGCTCGCGGAGACGTGCGTCCGGGTAGGCGAGCAGCGCCGCCAGCACACGCAGGCTGTTGCCCATCGGACGAAGAGTGGCCGCGGCGAACATGTCAGACCTCCGCCTTGATCGGAATGGTGCGCCGCTTCTCGCTGCCGAAGAGGCTCGTCTCACTGGTGCCCTCGGAGCAGCCGTTGCCGAAACTGAAACCGCAGCCGCCGCGAACGTTGAAGGTGTTCTCGGCGTATTCGCGATGCGTCGTCGGAATCACGAAGCGGTCCTCGTAGTTGGCGATGGCCATCACGTGGTACATCTCCTCGACCTCGGCCTGGCTGATGCCGACCTGCTTCAGCACGGTCTCGTTGATACGTTTGTCGACGTGTTTTTCCCGCTGATAGGCGCGCATGGCCAGCATGCGCTCCAGCGCTCGCACGACCGGCACGGTGTCGCCGGCCGTCAGCAGGTTGGCCAGGTACTTGACGGGAATGCGCAGCTGGTTCACATCGGGGATCTCACCGTTGCTGCCTACGTGGCCCGCATTGGCAGCCGCGCTGATGGGTGACAGGGGCGGCACGTACCAGACCATCGGCAGGGTGCGGTATTCCGGGTGCAACGGCAGCGCCACCTTCCACTGCAAGGCCATCTTGTAGACGGGACTGTTACGCGCGGCCTCCATCCAGTGGTCGGGAATACCGTCGATGCGCGCCTGCGCGATCACCTCGGGGTCGAACGGGTCCATGAAGATGTCGAGCTGCGCCTGGTACAGGTCACGATCGTGCTCGACGCTGGCCGCCTCCTGGATACGGTCGGCGTCATAGAGCAGCACGCCGAGGTAGCGGATGCGACCGACGCAGGTCTCGCTGCACACGGTCGGCTGGCCGGCTTCGATACGCGGATAGCAAAAGATGCACTTCTCCGCCTTGCCGCTCTTCCAGTTGTAATAGATCTTCTTGTAAGGACAGCCGCTGACGCACATGCGCCAGCCGCGACACTTGTCCTGATCGATCAGCACGATGCCGTCTTCCTCGCGCTTGTAGATCGAGCCCGAGGGGCAGCTCGCCACGCACGACGGGTTGAGGCAGTGCTCGCACAGGCGCGGCAGGTACATCATGAAGGTGTTCTCGAACTGGCCGTAGATCTCCTTCTGGATGTCGTCGAAGTTTCGGTCCTTGCTGCGTCCCGCGAACTCGCCGCCGAGGATCTCTTCCCAGTTCGGACCCCACACGATCTTGTCCATCTGCTTGCCAGTGATCAGGCTGCGCGCGCGTGCCGTCGGCGTCGCCTTCATCTCCGGTGCCGACTGCAGGTGTTGGTAGTCAAAGGTGAAAGGCTCGTAGTAATCGTCGATCTCGGGCAGGTTGGGATTGGCAAAGATACGCATCAGGAGCTTCCACTTGGCGCCCTGGCGCGGCTCGATCGCGCCGTTGGCCTTGCGTATCCAGCCGCCGTTCCACTTGTCCTGGTTCTCCCACTCCTTGGGATAGCCGATGCCGGGTTTGGTCTCGACGTTGTTGAACCACGCGTACTCCATGCCCGGCCGGCTGGTCCAGACGTTCTTGCAGGTGACAGAGCAGGTGTGGCAGCCGATGCACTTGTCCAGGTTGAGCACCATGCCGATTTGGGCGCGGATCTTCATACCGCCTCCTGCAGGGCCGCCCCAAAGGAGGCGTGCGCCCCCTCAGGGGGCAGCGAACGAATGTGAGCGTGGGGGTTCATGCCACCTCCCCCTCCGCCTGCACCGGCTTGATGAGCTCGTTGGCAACCGGCGTGTCGAGCCAGTCGACGTTGCTCATCTTGCGCACCACGACGAACTCGTCGCGGTTGGTGCCGATGGTTCCGTAATAGTTGAAGCCATAGCTGAATTGCGCGTAGCCGCCGATCATGTGGGTTGGCTTCAGCACGATGCGCGTCACCGAGTTGTGGATGCCGCCGCGCGCGCCGGTAATCTCGGAGCCCGGAGTGTTCACGATCTTTTCCTGGGCGTGGCACATCATCACCATCCCCGGCTTGACACGCTGGCTCACCACCGCGCGTGCCGCAATGGCGCCGTTGACGTTGAACAGCTCGATCCAGTCGTTGTCGACGATGCCGGCACGCTTCGCGTCGTCCTCGCTCATCCAAACGCACGGTCCCCCGCGGCTCAACGTGAGCATGATCAGGTTGTCGGTATAGGTCGAGTGGATGCCCCACTTCTGATGCGGCGTGATGAAGTTCAGCGCGATCTCGGGATTGCCGTTGGGCTTGATACCCTGAATGCCGGCAGTAGTCTTCAAGTCCACCGGCGGGCGGTAGCTGCTGAAGCCCTCGCCGAAGGCGATCATCCACGGGTGGTCCATGTAGAACTGCTGGCGCCCGGTGAGCGTACGCCAGGGGATCAATTCGTGGACGTTGGTGTAGCCGGCGTTGTACGAGACGGTCTCGCTTTCGATGCCGCTCCAGGTGGGTGAGCTGATGATCTTGCGCGGCTGCGCCTGGATGTCGCGAAAGCGGATTTTCTCGTCCTCGCGGTGGATCGCCAGGTGCGTGTGATCGAGCCCCGTCTGCTTGCGCAGCGCTTCCCAGGCCTTGACCGCCACGTGGCCGTTGGTCTCCGGCGCCAGCATGAGCACGACTTCGCAGGCGTCGATGTCGGTTTCGATCTTCGGCATGCCGCGCGTAGCGCCTTCGGCGGTAACGAGGCCACTGAGTTCGCCGAGCTGCTTGACTTCCGTCTGCGTGTTCCAGCTGATGCCCTTGCCGCCGTTGCCCGCCTTGCCCATCAGCGGCCCGAGCGCGGTGAAGCGCTTGAACACGTTGGGATAGTCGCGCTCGACCACCTGCAGGTTCGGCGCGGTCTTGCCGGGGATGAGCTCGCACTCGCCGCGCTTCCAGTCCTTGACCTCGAAGGGCTGCGCCAGCTCCGAGGGACTGTCGTGCATCAGCGGCACGAGGACCAGCTCGCGCTCGACACCGAGGTGGCCGACGCAGACCTCGCTGAACTTCCTGGCGAAGCCCTTGTAGATCTCCCAGTCGCTGCGCGATTGCCAGGCTGGGTCCACTGCGGTGGACAGCGGGTGAATAAAGGGATGCATGTCGCTGGTGTTGAGGTCGTTCTTTTCGTACCAGGTCGCGGTGGGGAGCACGATGTCGCTATAGAGGCATGTCGTACTCATGCGGAAATCGAGCGTGACCAGCAGATCGAGCTTGCCTTCGGGCGCCTTGTCGTGCCAAACCACTTCGGTCGGCTTTGCTTCGCGCCCGGCGCCGGGCCGCCCCAAGCCTGGCGTGCCCCCAGTGTGGGAAGCGTGTAGCGCTTCGGGGGCGTTCTCTTCCCCCAAGTCCTTGCCCTGCACCCCGTTGCTGGTGCCGAGCAGATGTTTGAGGAAGTATTCGTGGCCCTTGCCGCTCGAGCCCAGGATGTTGGACCGCCATACGAACATGTGCAGCTCATCTTCAACGAGCCATTTTTGAGATGCTGGACTGCGTAGTCCTTCGGCTCGATTCCGGCCGCGGCGGCGTCGCGCACGACCTGGAGCGGATTGGTCTGCAGCTGCGGCGCCGAAGGCAGCCAGCCCATGCGCTCGGCGCGCACGTTGTAGTCGATCATGCTGCCGCCGTAAATTTTCTTGTCGGCCAACGGCGAGACCACTTCTCCCATGCCCAGCTTTTCGTAGCGCCACTGATCGGTGTGTGCGTAGAAGAAGCTGGTGCTGTTCATCTGGCGCGGTGGGCGGATCCAGTCGAGCGCAAAGGCCAACGCTGTCCAGCCGGTTTGCGGCCGGAGCTTTTCCTGGCCCACGTAATGCGCCCAGCCGCCGCCGCTCTGGCCGACGCAGCCGCACATCATCAGCATGTTGATGACACCACGGTAGTTCATGTCGCTGTGGTACCAGTGGTTCATCGCGGCGCCGATGATCACCATCGATTTGCCGTGGGTCCTGTGTGCGTTGTCGGCGAACTGGCGAGCTACCGTGATCAGTTGCGCGCGCGGCGTGCCGGTGATGCGCTCCTGCCACGCCGGGGTGTAAGGTGTGTCGTCGTCGAAGTCTTTCGCCGCGAGCTCGCCGGCGAGACCGCGGGCCACACCATAGTTCGCCACCTGCAGATCGAACACCGTGGCCACCAGCGCCTCGCGCTTCTCGTCCTCTTTGCCGAGCGCGATGCGTTGCACGGGCACGGTACGGATCAGCACATCCGTCTGCTGGTTATTCGGGAAATGCTCGCTGACGATCCCGCCGAAGTAGGGGAAGCCTACTCTGGCCGTTTCAACGGACGGATGATCGCCTTCTAATAACGACAGCTTGAGCTTCACCGCCTGGCCGTCGCGCGCTTCCTTCGTTTCGAGATTCCATTGGCCTTCATCAGCCCGTCCGTCGGGACCCCAGCGGAAGCCGATGGCACCGTTGGGGAGAACGAGCTTGCCTGTCTCGTCGAACGCGACTGTTTTCCACTCCGGGTTGTTCGCTTGGCCAAGCTTGCCGTTGAAGTCGGACGCGCGCACATAGCGGTCGGGCACGGTGATGACGTCACCGTTGGGCAGCGTGTGCTCTTTGAGCATGACCAGCATCGGCATGTCGGTGTAGCGACGCACGTAGTCGTCGAAGTAGGCGCTGCGCTCTGTGCCCCCGTCGGGGAAGTAGAACTCCTTCAGGATGACGTGGCCCATCGCCATCGCCACGGCGGCGTCAGTGCCCTGCTTCGGGTTCATCCAGATGTCCGCGAGCTTGGCGACCTCCGAGTAATCCGGTGTTATGGCAACCGTCTTGGTGCCCTTGTAACGCACCTCGGTAAAGAAGTGCGCGTCGGGAGTGCGAGTCTGCGGCACGTTCGAGCCCCACGCGATGATGAAGCTCGAGTTGAACCAGTCCGCAGATTCCGGCACGTCGGTCTGCTCGCCCCAGATCTGCGGGCTGCTGGGCGGAAGGTCGCAGTACCAGTCATAGAAGCTCATGCACACGCCGCCGATGAGGCTCAGGTAGCGTGAGCCCGCGGCGTAGCTGACCATCGACATTGCCGGAATGGGCGAGAAGCCGATGATGCGGTCGGGGCCATGCTTCTTGATCGTGTAGACGTTGGCGGCTGCGACGATCTCGTTGACCTCGTCCCAGCCAATGGACGCCCATGCGGCCACCGGCTCGTGCGCCAGGCGCGCCTCGCGCCAATGCTTTAGCAAGCGACCACGGACCATTGGGTATTTGACACGGTTCGCACTGTACAAATACCAGCTGTAGCTGGCGCCGCGTGCGCAACCGCGCGGCTCGTGATTGGGCATGTCCCAGCGTGTGCGCGGATAATCGGTCTGCTGCGTTTCCCACGTGACAATGCCGCCCTTCACGTAGATCTTCCAGGAGCACGAGCCGGTGCAATTCACGCCATGCGTCGAGCGCACGACCTTGTCGTGCGCCCAGCGATTGCGGTAAGCGTCCTCCCACGTGCGATCCTCGGCGGTGGCAACGCCGTGGCCGTCGGCGAAGCCTTCCCGCGGACTGGAAAAATACGTAAGGCGATCGAGAAAATGACTCATCGTGGATCTCCGCTGCCAAAGCGTCGGAAGGTGATCATGGGTTCTTCACATACGCGTTGCGACGCAGGTAGAACCACCAGTTGAGGATCAGGCACAGCGCGTAGAACACCGCGAAGCCGTACATCGCGTATTCCGGCGTACCCGCCTTTATCTGCGTGCCGATGACCACCGGCGCGATGAATGCTCCGTAGGCTGCGATCGCAGAGGTCCACCCCAGCACCGGACCCGCCTGCTGGCGGTCGAAAATCACGCCGATGGTGCGGAAGGTCGAGCCGTTGCCGATACCGCTGGCGGCGAACAGCACCACAAAGAGCAGCATGAAGGGTAGAAAGTACTGTTCGGGCGTAGCCGATTCGTACGCCAGCATCATCACGTAGCCCACGGCGAGGGAGGCGACTGCCATTACCGCCGATATGATCTGGGTCACGATGGAGCCGCCGACTCTGTCGGAAACCCAGCCACCGACCGGGCGGATGAACGCGCCCACGAAAGGACCGATCCAGGCATAGGCCAGCACCGCCGGCGCGTTCGGATTGTTCAGCGCGTGCTGCATCACCCCCGCGGCGTCGCGCACATGGCTGACGCCGAAGATCACCTTCATGGACAGCGGTAGCGCCATCGAGAAGCCGATGAACGAACCGAACGTGACGATGTAGAGCAGTGTCATCGACCATGTGTGCTTGTCGCGGAATATCGCGAACTGCTTGGCGACCCCCTCCTTCATCGTGCCGAACGCCGCGAGCCGCATGACAAGCAGGGCAGCGATGATGTCCAGCGGAATCGCCACCCACATGTTGATAACGCCGAGCCCGGTGGGCGCCGGAAGGTACAGGTACAGCATGAAGATCGAGGGCACGAAGGCGAGCGTATACAGGTAGGTGATCTTGGTGAACGCGATGAGCGGGTTGCCGGTGTCCGGCGATACCGTCTTCAGGTTGTTCATGCCGAACCAGCACAGTGCGGACAACGGAACGAGCGACAACACCCACGCCAATCCCGCATTCTGGATCCAGGTCGGCGTGCCCGCCGCGATCTTGCCGAAGATCCAGCCGCTGTCCTTGGTCAACGTCATCGGCTCGCCGCCGAGGGCGCCGAAGATTCCAACCGTCATCACCAGTGGAATCACGATCTGCATTGCGGTCACTCCAGCGTTGCCAAGGCCGGCATTGAGTCCCAGCGCGGTTCCCTGCAGACGCTTCGGGAAGAACGTGCTGATGTTCGACATCGAGCTCGCGAAGTTGCCGCCGCCTACACCCGACCACAGTGCCATCAGCTGGAAGGCCCACAGCGGCCAGTCCTTATGCTGCAAGACGATGCCGGTGCCGATCGCCGGCGCGAGCAGCATCGCCGTGGTCAGGAAGATGGTGTTGCGTCCACCGGCAAGCCGGATCAGGAACGAAGCCGGGATGCGCATGGTGGCGCCGGCGATGCCCGCAATCGCGGTCAGCGTGAAAAGCTCGGCCTGGGTGAACGGAAAACCCAGGTTGAGCATCTGCACCGTGATGATGCCCCACATGCCCCACACTGCGAAGCCGCACAGCAGCGCGGGCACCGAGATCCACAGGTTGCGGTAGGCGATCTTCTTGCCGGTGGATTCCCAGAAGGCGTTGTCCTCCGGGCGCCAGTCGGCGATGTCCGGACAGCCGCTTGCGTGTGGCGCCACTGCAGCGGGCTTTAGCGTTGCGTTCGTGATGTTCATGATGTTCCTTGTTTGACGGCGACTTGCTGTCCCTGAAGGCGGAATGGCTTGGCGCGGCTCCCCANNTACATGAGCATGAAGGCGCTCGAGCGGATGCCGGTGAGGTCCATCAGCGCGCCGAACATGACGGGCAGGATGAATCCACCCAGGCCGCCGGCCAGGCCGACGACGCCGGAGATGACGCCGATGTTTGCGGGATAGTCGTCGGAGATGTACTTGAACACCGACGCTTTGCCGAACGCCCATGCAATGCCCAGCACGAACATCAGCAGGGTGAATAGCCACACGTTGAGTCCGACATGGAACGTCTTCGGGCCTTGGACCGTGAGCACCGTGAAGTCGGTTTGCGGGTAGGACAGGATGAACAGACAGATCCAGCTTACCCAGAGCACCCACCATGTCAGCTC
>VBCY01000209.1:806-5592 GCA_005882995.1 Betaproteobacteria bacterium | reverse complement strand
GCTGCAGCAAACGCTTAGGCGCGTGGGCACGCTTCCATGCGCCGGCGACGTACTTATTGGCTTCGGCAAGTGTGGGATAGACATGGATCGTGCCGAGAATCTCGTTGAGCGCTATGCCGTGTTTCATCGCACTGACAAATTCGGCGATGAGCTCCCCTGCATGCTCGCCGACGATCGTCGCACCCAGGATGCGGTCTTTGCCTGGCGCGGTGAGCACTTTCACCACGCCATGCGCCTCCTCGTCGGTGATGGCCCGATCGAGGTCGTCAAGAGCGTAGCGCGTCACTTCGCAGGGTATGTTCTTCTCCTTCGCTTCGCCCTCGTTCAAACCCACGCGCGCGACCTCCGGGTCGGTGAAGGTCGCCCAGGGAATGACCGAATAGTCGGCGCGAAACCTGCGAAAGCGCCCGAACAGGGCGTTGACTGCCGCGTACCACGCCTGGTGGGCTGCGACGTGGGTGAACTGGTACGGCCCCGCCACGTCGCCGCAGGCGTAGATATTGGGGTAGAGCGTCTGGAGGTAGTCGTTGGTTTCGATCGTGCGCGCGCCGGTGGTCGGAATGCCGAGCTCCTCGAGTCCGTAGCCCGACGTGTTGGCGATGCGACCCACGGCGCAGAGCAGGAGGTCGAACGGGATGCGCACTTCCTGCCCTTCGTGCTCGGCGATGAGCACTTTCTCGCCGTTGTCGACCAGGAATCGCTTCGCTGCGTGGCCGGCAAGGACAGCGATGCCTTCGGCGCGGAAGCGCTTCGCCACCATCTCCGAGATGTCCGCATCCTCCCGCGGCAGGATGCGCGGCAGCATCTCGACCTGGGTCACCTTCGAGCCGAAGCGCGCGAAGCATTGCGCGAGCTCGGAGCCGATGGGCCCGCCGCCAAGCACCAGCAGCCGCTTCGGCAGTTCCCGCAATGACCATACGGTGTCGGAGGTGCAATAGCCCACCTCCTCGATGTCGGAAATCGGCGGCACAAACGGCTGCGCGCCGGCGGCGATCACGATCGCGCGCGTGGTGAGCGTCTTCAAGCCCGCCGGGGTCTTGATCTCGACCGCGTAGGGCGAGGTGATCCTGGCTTTGCCGGCCATGCATTCGACACCGAGTCGCTCGTAGCGCTCGACCGAGTCGTGCGGCTCCACTTTCTGCATGACGCGCTGAACGCGGTCCATGATTTCGGCAAAATCGAACTGCGCGCTCGCTTCGCGAACGCCGAACTCCTTCGCGCGCTTGATATGGGACAGCAGCTTCGCGGAGCGGATCAGCGCCTTGGACGGAACGCAGCCGGTATTGAGGCAGTCGCCGCCCATCTTGTGCTTCTCGACGAGCGTCACCTTCGCTTTCACTGCGGCCGCGATGTAGGAGGCGACGAGGCCTGCCGAGCCTGCGCCAATCACGACCAGATTGCGGTCGAACCTGGCCGGCCGGGGCCATTTCGAATAGACATGGCGCGACTTCATCATCTGGACGGCTTTCTTGGCGAACAGTGGGAAAACACCGAGGAGGGCAAACGAGACCAGCAGCCTGAACGAAAGGATTCCCGACAGCGAATCGACATTCGCGAGCTCGGTGCCCGCGTTCACGTAGACGATCGTCCCAGCCAGCATGCCGAGCTGGCTCACCCAGTAGTAGGTGCGCACAGGCAGCGCCGTGAGCCCCATCGCCAGATTGACCAGAAAAAACGGAAACGCCGGTATCAGCCGCAGCGTAAAGAGGTAGAAGGCACCCTCCTTCGCAATACCCGCGTCGATCGTCTTGAGACGTTCGCCAAAGCGCGCCTGCACGGCATCGCGGAACAGGAACCGTGCTGCGAGAAACGCAAGCGTTGCGCCCAGAGATGAGGCGAACGATACAAGGAGGGTCCCCCAAACGAGCCCGAACACCGCACCACCGGCCAGCGTCAACACCGCGGCGCCAGGCAGCGATAGACCCGTAACGCTAACGTATAAGATGAAGTAGGCGGCCGCAGCGCTCCAGGGATGCGCGTCGCGATAGGCCGCGATCGTGGCTTGCTGGGCTTTCAGCGAATCCAGCGTGAAGTAGCGCTCGAGGTCGAAGGCGAAAAATGCGGCGATCATGATTGCCACCGCCACCAGGACCAACACGCGCCACCGCGTCATGGCGCGAAGGCCTGCCGCATCGCACCGCGCGATGCGTGCCAGGCGGCTGCTTCGTTCAGCGAGAACGCGGGGCCGTCGATCAGGCGATTGAAATACGAAGCATACGCGGGAGAGCCTGGAGGCCAGATCGTCACAAACTCCTGCAACCAGCGCTGCTGATCGTAATGGATCGGAAGGGCTTCGATGAACGCGCCGTCACGCTCAACGTGGTACAGGGGTCGATGCGGCGAGGGATGCAAACCGATGCGGGTAATCACGCCGAACGTCGTGCCGCGGAAGTTGGGCATGCCAGCGGCACCGTTGTTGATGACCGTGAGTCTGCCGACATCCAGGTCGAAGTCGCGCAGAGCCGGAAGACAAGTATGACTGCAGGCGAAGATGTCGACGCCGGACGCGGCACGCACACCCTCGAGCCATGATCTTGCCGCGGGGTCGTCGAGCGCGTCGTGGGCAAAGCGCCAGCCCGCAAGCGACTCGGCGTCGCCGTGCACTATGCCGATGCGCAAGTGGCCCACAGCGGCCACCAACGTCATCGGCAACGCGCCGAGCTGATCGCGCACCCCTGGCAGCGCGTCGACGCACGCGCGCAAGCGGACGAGGATGCGGTTCGACCGTTCCACCGTCCCCTCGTCGACCGCGCCGGGATAGGCACAGCCGCACCCCGCACCCACGTCGTCGGCGCGTGCAATCTCGGTCTCCACATTGCCGCGCAGTGGACGCTGCCCGGACACCCGCCGGCTTACTTCGGCAAAGCGTTCCGATGTCGCATCGAACCAGTGAAAGTCGCCGTTGAAGACTATGACGATCCGCCCGGCTTCGCGGATCGCCAACCGTTCGATCGCATCGAGCGAGCGTAGGTTGCCGTACAGCCCACCGACGACATAGAGCGTCTCGGTAGCAAAGTCAGGCGCCCGGGCGAAGGACCCCGGCGCATAGCGGTAGTCAACCGGGCAGAACCGACCGGGCTCGCTCATTGGAGCACTCCCCAGCGCAACGCGACTGCCAGACGAGGGGCAGCAGAAAGCCTGCGGTACAGATCAACAGTCCGTAGACGTTGGTGCCAAGCAGCAACGCGTACTTGCCCGTGCCGATGGCCCATGCGTGCGGAATCAACTTGGCGGTGAGCAGCAGGCCGAGGACGACACCCGGCCAGAAAGAGTAGTGAAAGCTCGCGGGCGAATAGCGCACGAAGCGTTGCAGCAGAAACACCGGAGCAAGTCCCATTACCATGGTGCCACTGATCGTGGTCGCGGCCAGGATCTCGGCGCCAAAGAGCATGGGGATGTTGCCCAGGATCGCGACAACGATCATGGCAAGCGTGCCGACCCGCACCGCGCGCAGTCCCGCGCTCTTGCCCGCCAGAAACGGAAGCTCCAGCGCGACCGCCTTGGAGATGGAAGAGAAGGCGGAGTCGAGCGTCGATCCAGCGGCGTTGACCATGATGATCGTCATCAGAAACAGCGCGCCGAGCCCGAACGAGCGCGCAACGGCGGCCGGCACGTTGTCGCCTCCCGTCAGTCCCTCAATCCGGGCGTGAACGCCAACGAGACTGAACAGGAAGATCGCAGAGAAGCCCGCGATACCCGCCACGACGTAGGAGCGCAGCATCACTTTCTCCTCGGTGATGAAGCCGCGGTCGGTCAACACCGGATCGTGGAACGGGTAGCTCAACACCTGCAATAACGCGACCAGCAGTAAGTCCGCGCCGGTCGATAACGTGAAGCTGCCTTGGCTCAAGAGCTCGGAAGGCGCGTGCTTCGGCAGGATCAAAAAGAGCACGATGCCAAGAAAGACGACAAAGATGACGGTGTGGAGCACGTCGGTGAAGATCGAGCTCCGCAGCCCGCCCTTGATGCTGTACAACAGCACGGCCGCAGTGAACAACAACGCCGAGCCGATGAAAGCCGCACTGCCCGGTTCACCGTAATAGCCGCCCACCACCGCGGTGTTGCTCCAGACTTCGTTGTAGAGGCGAATGAGAATCGCCGCCGCGAATGCGATGGCCGCCCCGCGTCCGTACTTGCCCACGAGGAACGGGATCAGCCCGGCGGCGCCGGTGCTTCGCCGGATCGCGTAAATGGCGACGCCGGCGAGCGGGATGGAAAGCCAATACGCGGCGTAAGCCAGTCCGCCGACCACACCGTACGCGGCGCCAAGGTTGGCAGCATTGGTGACCGATTTGGCGAAGATCCAGGCGATGAAGATGCTCGAGGTCAGCATCCAGCGTGAGGTCGGGCGGCCACGAGCGTCGCGGCCCCGGAAGAAGCCCTCCACGGTCCGCGCCGAAGGCGCGACCGCATACAGCGCCAAGCCATAGAACGCGAGAAAGCCCCAGAAAGCGATGCCGAAGGTGCCCGGTGCAAGCATGCGGAAAGTCTCCGGAAAAGGAATGCGGTCAGGTTCCGAGCGCGCCGCCGCAGCTGCTGCCCTGCCCTGCGGTGCAGCCGTAGCAATGATCTGCAACCCGGATCGGCAACCCTTCCAGCGCGCCGAAGTTGAGCTGCGAAAGGTGGGTGCGCGGACGATGACCTTCGTAGAGCGGCAGGCCGAGCATCTGGTTGAAATCGCAGTCGTAGACAAAGCCCTGCCAGTCCACACTCAGGAGAGTGCGGCACATCACGCCGTCGAGGTTCGACTCCTGATAGGCGTTGCGCAGCAGCGCCATGTATTCGT
>VBCY01000209.1:0-762 GCA_005882995.1 Betaproteobacteria bacterium | reverse complement strand
GAACCGACCCTTGGAGATGAGCATGCTGCCGAAGCGCTGGATCGGCATATTGGTCAGCGTGTACAGCCGATCGAACGCGATCCCGTAGCGCACACGGAGCTCGCGCTTGTAATCCGCCTCGAGACTGCACTGGGGTGGCGGCAAGCTCGGCCCTTGGGGGTTGTAGACAAGATTGAGTAGGAGTCCGCTGTTGTCGCGACCGTACCCCAGCGCGTTGAGCCGTTGCAAGCCACGAATGCTCGCTTCGAAGACACCCTTCCCGCGCTGCCGATCGACGTTCTCTTCGAGGTAGCAAGGCAGCGACGCGACGATTTCCACGCGCTCGCGCGCGAGAAGCTCGGCCAGTCCCTCCTGTCCGGACTCCTCGAGGATCGTCAGGTTGCAACGGTCGATGACTCGAACACCGAGTGCGCGGGCGCGCGAGACGGTCTCGCGAAACAATGGATGCAGCTCGGGCGCGCCGCCGGTCAGATCGAGTGTCGCGATGCGCTGTCGCGCCAGAAACGCGAGCACGGCCTCGACATTGTCTCGCGACATCTGCTCGGTGCGGTTGGGCCCCGCCGCCACGTGGCAGTGCGTGCACGTCTGGTTGCAGCGATAGCCCAGGTTGACTTGGAGCGTTTCGAGCCTCTCGCGCCGGATCGGCGGGAAATCCGTCGTACGAAGCAACGGGAGAGTTGCATGCATAGCTAATTGAGCCCTTCGTAAGAAACCGTCGTCATGCTGGTACGATGCTTTGCAATCTCAGCGGACCACATGAAC